>CAILWD010000397.1 GCA_903837815.1 uncultured Chloroflexota bacterium
GTGGATACCAACTGCAATCCGCAAAATGTAGATTACGTCATCCCCTCGAACGATGACGCAATCCGCGCAATCAAACTTCTGGTAGCCAAGGTGGCGGATGCCGTGCTGGAAGGCAAAGCCATGCGCAAGGAAGAAGAACCCGAACAGCCCGAACAGGCCACGCTGGAATCCAGGCCCAAGACCCGCGGTCCGCGCAAACCTGTGGTCGAGGCCGAAGATGAGAACATGGGCGAAGACACCCTGTTGGGTGAATCCACGCTTGCCAAGTTGAACGTCAGCCGCAAGACCGATGACCCCGCGCCAGCGGATGAAAACGCCGCAGCGGCCGCTCAATAATCACCACAAGGAAATTGAAAATGGAAATTACGACACAGATGATCAAGGAATTGCGCGCCGCGACCAATGCGCCGATGCTCGATTGCCGCAAGGCGCTTCAGGAAGCGAACGGCGATTTCAACAAGGCGGTTGACTGGCTGCGTGAAAAAGGCATGGCGACTGCCGCCAAACGCTCCGACCGCGACGCTTCGAACGGCGTTGTCGAGATGTATTCCCACGGCGGCGGGCGCGTGGGTGTGATGGTCGAGATCAATTGCGAAACCGATTTTGTCGCCCGCTCCGAACAGTTCCGCACCCTGGCGCACGAGATTGCCCTGCAGATTGCCGCCAGTTCCCCCAAATACATCAAGGTTGAGGAAATCCCCGCCGCTGAACTCGAACACGAGGCTGGCATTGCCCGCGCCCGCGCACTCGAAGAAGGCAAGCCCGAAAACGTCCTCGCGAAGATTGTGGACGGCCGTGTCGAGAAGTACAAGGATGAAGTCTGCCTGATGCGCCAGACCTATATCCGCGACGAGACCATTACTGTCGAAAAACTCGTCCTGCAAAATGTCGCCGCCATTGGAGAAAACGTTATCATCAGGCGTTTCCAGCGATGGGAACTCGGCGAAAGCACCAAAGAATAGTCTTAAAAAGCCAGCCTTCGGGTTGGCTTTTTTTATAATAGACAGGATGATATATTCGTAATTTGAACCCGGAGGAAAAAATGGCCGAACTAAAGTACAAAAGAATTCTTCTAAAATTGAGCGGCGAAGCGCTTAGCGGTAGTAATGGCGGATTTGGGATTAATGTCGATGAAGTGGAGTCTGTTGCCGCCCGAATAAAGGAAGTCCGTGATTTGGGTGTGGAAGTGGCGGTGGTCATCGGCGCGGGCAACCTTTGGCGCGGCAAGCAAGGACTAGAACGCGGCATGGATCGCGCCACTGCTGACTATATGGGCATGCTTGCCACGGTCATGAATGCCATGTCGTTGATGGATGCACTGGAGCGTCAGGGCGTATTTACCCGCGTGATGTCTGCCATCGAAATGCGCGCCATTGCCGAGCCGTATATCCGCCGCCGCGCCATTCGTCACATGGAAAAAGGACGGGTGGTCATCTTTGGCGCCGGGACGGGGAACCCGTATTTTTCCACCGATACTGCGGCCGCGTTGCGCGCGACAGAGATCGACGCGGACGTGGTCATCAAAGCCACGAAGGTGGATGGCGTGTACGATTCAGATCCGAAGAAAAATCCAACCGCGGTAAAATTCGACCGGCTTAGTTACATCCAGGTACTCAATATGCGCCTCCAGGTGATGGATAGCACGGCCATTACCTTGTGCATGGAAAATGATCTGCCGATCTTGGTGCTGAATTTATGGGATTCAAATGCTCTGTTTGGCGCTTTGCGGGGCGAAGCGGTTGGCACTTTGGTTAGCGGAAACGACACCTAAGTTAACGGCGGCCATTGCGACTTTTGAACATCGTTTGGTCGGGCGCTCTTTCCGTTTGACGGATGGCGCGCCCGATTTTCATTAACTACAATGAACCTGGAAGCGCGGGAAGCAGAATTGTCTGACCGGGTTTCAATTGGGCGTCGATGGCGAGTTGATTATTGTCGGCAATGGATTGAGGGGAAACCTTCCAATCGAAGGCGATGGTCTCGATCGTGTCGCCAGTGCGGACGGCGTACTTGACGGGTTGACCATTTAAATGGTAGGTGATCCATTTCCAGCGGAAAATATCAAAGCCCATTACGCCCGTGCGCCCGTTTTCTTCGCTGTTCCATTCCTTGTTGATTACACCGTTGACTGTGTCGCCGGGGGTGTACAAAACGACTTCGTTGATAAAGCAATCCCATTCAGGCTTGTTTTGCACCATGTTGGTGATACTGACTCGCTCGCCCTTTTCATTGACATCGGCAACCAGGAAGATGTGGTCAAAGCGTTCATCATTACTGGCATAGAGGGTGGAATAGGAGTAGATGATATCGCCTTTTTCCATATCTCCGTTGGCGGCAAAGTCATAGCTGGGCATGGGAGTGTCTGTGTGGAAGACGTCGTAGGTTTCAGGGTCGAAGCCCGCCCACGGACGCCCATTCCATTTGGGATTGGCATCTTCGAAAATGTGGGCGCTTGCATACCAACTGCCGATGCGATAGGGGAAGGAGTTGGCCTCCCGGATGAGGGTCCAGGCGAGTGGGCCACACATGGATGCGGCATCCCAGTAGCCGATCTGTTCCTGCGAAATGCGATTTGCCTCTTCACAGTCGGAGGCAAGATACTGGCGGCCATCGCTCAGGTAGTCGGGGATTCCCCAATCGAGATCGAACATCTCGCCGACAGTTTCATTATCCACCCAGCCTTCATCGATCATCCAATGACAGGGGAGTTTTTTCATCACAGGGTAGATGTGCTTATCATCCGGCAAGCCGGTAGACCAGTAGGCCTTGACGTATTCCCCCCAAATCGATTCATAGACTCCTTCCACCATGGGAATGGCTGTCAGGCGGAAATGCCCTCCATAATTGCGGAGCCATACCACAAACCCGTTTTGCAGGAAAACCGTCACGGTTTCGTCGGCGAGATAGGTAAACGGAGATTGATACAGGTTGAGGGAAAACTCATAGACAAATGGGTCGTCTTCCACGCTGACCATGCTGTCTAGGACGCTGTTGTAAATATAATCCAGCCTGCGGGAAGACAGGTCAAGATCGGGAAGTTGCTCTTGCGCATTTGTCAGCATTTCTGCCGCAGACTGGTTTGACGTGGATTCCGCACAGCCGGCTGGGTTTCCGAAGGCATAGGGCGGCAACGCAATGGACTGGGACGAAAACAAAACCGGAACCTCCCGGATTGACGGGACTTCTGCGTTTTCAACCAGGGAAATATTTTTCGAAACATGCGTATTATTGGAGATTGCTGTCGTGTTGGTAGATTCCCCCGCAGATAGATTCAAAAAAAACGTTGTTGCCACCAATATTGCCAGAACTGTCTGCTCAAAAATCTTATACATTTTACGCCTTTTCCATCGCCACTTGCTACGTGAGAGGGGCCAGGCGCAACCTTTTGAGATTGTTGTATAAATCTTCTGTGATGCAGGTATTTCATGCTTTCGGCGGCCTGGCGATCATGGGCGCTTCTGCGCCTTTAGACCCATAACTTTGCGTCCCTGCCTTTCGACAGGTTTACCTTTTTCGTTTTCGTTCTCCAGTATACAGAAAAAAGAGAAAAGAATGTCAGCGTTCAAATACCAGATATCGCAATGAAAAACTACCCGATTCTTTCTTTTTTCATACTCAGTACCGAGGCATAAGCTAGAGAAAACATTTAGGTAATTATACGGATGGCGAAGTCGGAGGAAATACACTAATATAATATGGTTTTTTTATTATCTGGAATTTCCAGAGGAGTTTTTATGAAGATGAAGACCAAAGCCCAGTTGATGTCTGAACTTGAAGCCGCCGAAAAGCGAATTGCAAAACTCGAGCAAGCTCTGCAAAAACAAAGCCCACCGAACGACGGCGAACAGGAACGAGACTTGCTCGCGGAGAGGGAAAGACTAAGCCTGGCTCTTGAAGCCGCGCAAGCCGGCATGTGGGAATGGGATCTGCGCACAAACAAAAATACGTGGTCGGACGAACTATGGCCGTTATATGGGTTGGAGCTGCATGGTTGCGAACCTTCCTATGACGCGTGGCGTAGCACGATCCATCCTGAAGACCGTTTGCAAGCCGAACAGGCTGTGCAGACTGCGGCGCAAAACACAACCGAGCTTAGAGCCGAGTGGCGCGTGATGGAACCGGGGGGCGCGATACGCTGGCTGATGTCACGCGGGAAACCCATTCTGGATTCCACAGGACAGGCGCAGCGCTTTATTGGCGTGGTAATCGACATCACCGATCGCAAACAGTTTGAGGAGAAACTGCTTGAAAGCGAAGCCCGTTACCGCCTCATCGCTGACAATGCGGTTGATGTCATCTGGGTGCTCGACCCAATTGCGGGAAAATTTATTTACGTCAGCCCTTCAGTGGAAAAATTGCGCGGCTATACCCCGGAAGAAGTGATGACACAGCCGATGGATGCGGCGCTTACCCCGGAGTCGCTAAAGATGGTGAGCGAGTCGCTGACAGCAAACTTACCTTTGTTCATCGCAAGGGGAAGCGGAACCGAATCGTTTATCGACGAGGTGGACCAGCCTTGCAAAGATAACTCCATCGTCCACACCGAGGTGACCACCACCTATTTATTCAACGGACATGGAAATGTGGAAATTATAGGCGTCTCGCGCAACATCACCGAACGTAAAAAGGCGGAGGAAAAACTGCGCGAGAGCGAGGAAAAGTATCGCCTGCTTTCCGAGGAACTGGAGATACGCGTAAGGGAGCGCGCCGCTGAAGTGCAGGACCTGTACGATAACGCCCCCACAGGGTATTACTCCCTCGATGAGGACGGGCGTTTTATTCAGATCAACCAGACCGGGTTAAACTGGCTGCGATATTCGCGGGAAGAAATACTGGGACGACCCTTCATCGAATTTGTTACACCGGCCGGGCTGGAATCCTTCCAGAAAAATTTCACAGCCTTCAAACAACGCGGCTGGGTGCGCGACATGGAGTTCGAATTCATACGCAAGGACGGCTCCATTTTGCCGACGCTGGTTAACGCCACCGCGATTTATGACAAACAGGGGCAGTACGTGATGAGCCGTCCACCTTGTTCGATAACGCCGAACGCAAGCAGGCCCAGCAATCCCTGCTGATCTCGGAAGCGGAATTGCGCCAGAGCCGCGACGAACTTCGTCTTGCCAACGACTCGCTCGAAAGAGCCTCGCGCATGAAGGATGAATTTCTGGCAAGCATGAGCCACGAACTGCGCACCCCGCTCACCGGCATCCTTGGCCTCTCTGAGGCTTTGCAATTAAAGACCTATGGGGAATTGAATGAAAAGCAAGCCAAAGCCCTGAAAAACATCGAAGAAAGCGGGCGCCACCTGCTGGCATTGATCAACGACATCCTCGATCTTTCCAAGATCGAAGCGGGAAAACTGGATTTGCGCTTCACGCCCTGCTCTATTGCCGATGTCTGCCAGGCAAGCCTGCAATTGATCAAGGGCATGGCACACCAGAAAAATCAAAAAGTGGATTATTCCCCGCCCATTGCAGGCATCCTCGTTCAGGCTGACCCGCGCCGCATCAAGCAGATTCTCGTCAACCTGCTGAGCAATGCGGTGAAGTTCACCTCGAAGGGCGGGGAATTGGGTTTGGAAGTCTGCCTGGATGATGATGGGAGAAATGTCAGCCTGACTGTTTGGGACAAGGGTATCGGCATCAAGGATGAAAACCTGGGACAACTCTTCCAACCCTTTACCCAGATCGACAGCAGTCTCACACGCGAATATTCCGGCAGCGGGCTTGGCCTCTCGCTCGTATCCCGCCTGGTCGAGTTGCATCACGGCAGCATAAAGGTCGAAAGTGTTTTCGGCGAGGGCAGCCGCTTTACCGTCACCCTGCCATGTTCCCTTCCCGTTGCCGCTTCTGAACCTGCCATGTCCCGGCCTGAATCCGAAGAGGATGCGGGGCAGGTGAGTCGCTTCACATCTTCCGCCCTGCCCATGATCTTCGTTGTGGACGACGCCGAAGTGACCCTGGAGATGGTCGGCGATTATCTCAAAGCTAAAAAGTATCGCGTTGCCACAGCGCGCAGCGGCCTTGAATTTCTCATGCAGGCGGCGGAAGCGCGCCCCGATCTAATCATCATGGATATTCAAATGCCCGGCATGGACGGGATGGAAGCCATTCGCCAGATCCGCGCCCATGCAGACCCGGCGGTTGCCGCAACCCCAATCATTGCCCTGACCGCCCTTGTCATGAGCGGAGACCGCGAACGCTGCCTCGCAGCAGGCGCAAACGACTACATGAGCAAGCCGGTGAGCCTGCGCAAATTGAGAAAAGCAATCGACGATCTTTTACCTCCCCGCCCCGAAGAAAAATATGAACAAAAATAAAACAAAAGCCCAAATCCAGGTTGAGTTGGAACAGGCGCACAAGCGGATCTCCGAACTGGAATCCGCTGCCAGCGACAAGGTTGGCGACCAGCGCGAGATGACCGGACGCCTGCAAATAGAGCGGGCCATTTACCTGGTTTTCGAAACCCAGAAGCGGATGTTTGTATTAAATGACCTGGGGGAAATCTATCGCATGGTTGGCGAAACAATTCAGGAATTGATCGGGGATGGCTTTGTTTGCGTGTCCCGCCTTGATGAAGAGACCCAGTCCATGAGAATCGCCGGGGTTTATGGGCTTGGCAGCGCGCTCGAAGCGTGGATACACAGGCTTAATGTGGACCCCACGAAAATGTCCTACGCCCTCGACGAAATGACAGCAGACGAACTTCGCGCGTACAGAAGCGGCAGACTCGAGAAATTCGAAGGCGGCTTATACCGTTTGCTGCTCGGAAAAGCGCCCAAACAGCTTTGCCTTCTGTTCGAGAAAAGGATGAAACTGGACGGGATATACACAATGGGTTTCATCGAACAAGACATCCATTTGGGCGGGGCGATCATCTTTGCCCGCAAAGACATCACCCCATTGAAGGAAATGATCGAATCTCTAGTTCATCAGGCTGCGGTCACCATCCACCGGCTCAAAACAGAGAAAGCCCTGCGCGCCAGCGAAGAACGCTTTGCCACCATCTTCCGCTCCAGCCCGACCGCCATTGCGGTTTCGCGCTTTTCGGATAATGCGCTGGTAGATGTGAATAGCGCCTGGGAAAATATTTCAGGCTGGTCGAAAAAGGAAGCCATTGGAAAAACCCCGCTTGAACTGGGCTTGTGGGCTAAGCCATCGGATCGCGAACAAATGAAGAGACTGGTAGCCGAATATGGCGCCGTGCGGGGATTTGAAATGCAATTGAACTCTCGCTCCGGGGCAATCTTCAATCTATTAATGTCTGCCGACCTTATTAATTTGCAGGGCGAATCTTGCATGTTATCCATGACACAGGACATCACCGGGCGCAAACGCGAGGAACGTTACACCCAGGCGCGCCTGAATCTGGCAAATTTATCCTACGAATCGCGGGATATGGATACGCTCATACGCCTCATGCTCGACGAAACGGAGGCGTTGACTGGCAGCCAGGTCGGTTTCTTCCATTTTGTGGATGAAGACCAGAACACCATCAGCCTGCAAACCTGGTCTACCAACACCCGCAACATGCTTTGCGCTACTGAAGGCAAGAACCAGCATCAGCCCCTGGCGCAAGCCGGAGTTTGGGCGGAAGGCGTTCGCAGCGGCAAACCGTACGTTTGCAACAACTACACCGGCCTTACCCGCCGCAGCGGACTTCCCCAAGGCCATACGCCGCTCACGCGGCTGATCTCCCTCCCGATTAAACGCAACAACCTTATTGTCGCCACAATTGGGGTGGGGAACAAGCCATCAGACTACGACGAGCATGATTTGGAAATGGTCAAGCGCCTTGCCGAAGACGCCTTCGACATCATCCTGCGCAAACGGGCAGAAGAGGAACTCAAGACGAGCAACTCCCGCTACGAACTGGTGCTGGAAGGAGCTGGCAGCGGAATCTGGGACTGGGATGTTCCCAACAAGCGGGTTCATTACTCATCCCGATGGAAAGCAAGCCGGGGGTATGCCGCAGACGAAATCAGCGACAGTGAAACAGAGTGGAGTTCGGGCATCCACCCCGAAGACGCCCCGCGGGTCACGGCCGCAATACACGAGCATTTCGCAGGCCGGGCCGAAATCTTCGAAGAGGAGTACCGCGTTCGCTGCAAGGATGGTTCCTATATCTGGATTCTCGACCGCGGCAAGGCGATCCGCGACACTGACGGGCAGGTTGTCCGCATGGCTGGGTCAGAGATCGACATCACCAAACGCAAACAGGCAGAGGCTGCCTTGCGCGAAAGCGAGGAGCGATATCGCGGCTTGATGGAAAGCCTGAACAGCGCCATCTCCACCATAGATTTCGACGGGCGGTTCCTGTACATGAACGACATGGCAGCGGAGAAATTAGGCGGAAAGCCGCAGGAATTGATTGGGAGAAACATAAAGGAACTGTTCCCGGAATCGATTGCCTCGTTTCAACTGGCTGCCATTCAGAACGTCTTCCAGTCGGATCGGGAGGCTGTATTCGAATCCATAAGCGGGGGAAAGGGCGATTTCCGCTGGTATCGCTTTGCGCTGCAACCGCTTCACAATGAAATGGGGCAGACGACCCGCATATTGGTCAATGCAACAGACATTCACGACCTTAAGACCGCCCAGCAGGATTTGCAGGATTTGAACCGCACGCTGGAGCAGAAGGTTGCGCAACGCACCGCCGAGGTGCAGGACTTGTACGATAACGCACCCACGGGGTATCACTCTCTGGATGTCAGCGGGAATTTTGTCATGATCAACCAGACCGAGTTGAATTGGCTGGGGTATGCCCGCGAAGAAGTAATTGGCCGCGCCGCCCGTGATTTTCTGACAAAAACAGGCCGCGAAGCCTTCCGCGAGAACTTCCCAATCTTCCTTGAGCGCGGCTGGTTGAAAGACCTTGAACTCGAATTTATCCGCAAGGATGGCTCCATCCTGCCGGTCTCGCTCAATGCAACTGCCGTTCGCGATGAATCCGGTAATCTTATGATCAGCCGCTCCACGCTCTTCGACATCACCGAGCGCAAGAAGGCGGAATGCGCCCTGCGCGAAAGCGAAGAACAAAACCGGCTGCTCTTCGAGGAATCTCCAATTCCCATCACCTTGCTGGACGAGACAGGTCGCTTTATTCGGGCCAACCGCGCCTATGAACAGTTGGCGGGAATCTCGCGTTCTGCCCTGTACGGCAAGACTTCAGAGGAAATCGGGCTGATCGATAGTCAGGTAGTTCACAGCCTGGAAAAGGCTATGCTTGAATCCCTATCGGGGGGGGGGAACTTTACGGTAATGGAACACCCGTTAACCAGCGTAGACGGGACCAGGCGAATTGTGGAAAGCCACACCTTCCTGCTGCCGATCAACTCCGTCACTCATATCCTCGTCACCACCAACGATATTTCGGCGCACAAAAAAGCCGAGGAAGCCCTGCGTCAGGCCAACCTGGAACTGGAGCGCGCCATGCGCATGAAAGACGAATTCCTCGCCACCATGAGTCACGAACTGCGCACCCCCCTGACCGGCATCCTCGGCTTGTCTGAGGCGCTTCAAATGGGAATCTATGGCGGATTGAGCGACAAGCAGAGACAAATGGTCGGAAACGTCGAAAACAGCGGCAGGCATTTGCTGGCTTTAATCAACGATGTGCTGGACCTGTCCAAGGTTGAGGCTGGCAAGCTGGAACTGGAGATTTGCCGCTGCTCGCTGGAGGATATTTGCCGGGCAAGTTTGCAATTGACCCGAAGCATGGCGCATCAAAAACGTCAGCAAGTCAGCTACTCTGCGGCGGGCATCCCCATTCTGCTTGACGCAGATGCGCGGCGCATCAAGCAGGTTCTTATTAACCTCTTCAGCAATGCCATCAAATTCACCCCCGAGAACGGCGAGTGGGGACTCATCGTCGAACCCGACCAGGAAAACCAGCAAGTCAGGCTGATTGTCTGGGATAAAGGCATCGGCATCGCGCCTGAAAACCTGCCCAAACTCTTCCAGCCGTTTACCCAGATCGATGGAAGCCTTGCCCGCGAATATTCCGGCACCGGGCTGGGTCTGGCGCTGGTGCGGCGCCTGGTCGAACTTCACCTCGGCAGCGTGGCGGTGGAAAGCTCCTTGGGCGAAGGCAGCCGTTTTATTGTCACCCTGCCGTGGACTCAGCCCAGCGGCTTGTCTGCGGAGAGGGACGATCAAAAAGCACAACCCGTGGACGTTCTCCTGCCGCTGGTACTCATAGCAGACGACAACCAGATTCTACTGGATATGCTTGCAGATTTTCTCGAGACAAAGAACTACCGCACCGCCAAAGCCCAAAATGGGAACGAGTTACTGGAAAAGATCGAAAGTACCAGACCGGATGCGATTCTGATGGATATTCAAATGCCCGGCTTGGATGGGCTGGAAGTCATCCGTAGCGTGCGCAAGCACGCAAACACAGTCATCGCCTCCACGCCAATTATCGCAGTCACCGCCTTTGCCATGACCGGTGATCGCGAACTTTGCATGGAAGCGGGCGCAAATAGCTACATCGGCAAACCGGTAAAACTCCGGGAATTGCTCGAAACCCTAAACCAACTGACAGGAGGTCGCGCATGAGCGAACACGACTACACCATTCTTGTAATTGATGACGAAGTGACCACCCGTACCACCCTTGCGGCATTGCTCGAAAGGCCAAACTACCATGTGGAAATGGCGGAAGACGGCATCGAAGGGCTGGAGCTTGCCAAACGCATCAAGCCCGATGTCATTTTGCTGGACATCATGATGCCCCGCATGAACGGCTACGACGTCTGCAAACGCATCCGTCAGGACGAGGAAATCCGGGAGGTGCCCATCATCCTGATCACCGCCCTGGATGACCATGACGCAAAACTAAACGGCCTCATGGCAGGAGCAGATGATTTTCTCTCGAAGCCCTTCGACAGCTTTGAATTAAAAGTCCGCTTGCACACCCTCCGCCATGTGGATCGTTACCGCCGACTCCTCGAGGAACGTAAAAAACTGGACAAGGCTCTTAACGACCTCTCGGAGAAAAACAGGCAATTGAGCGCCCTATCGCGCAGGGTGCTGGAAACGCAGGAAACCGAACGCCGGCTTGTGGCGATGGAATTGCACGACGAGATCGGCCAACTCCTCACCGGCCTCAAACTGATCCTGGAGCGGGGCCAGGTGGATGCCGCAAACGTGCTGACGGAGGCGCGCGCGGTGACCGGCGAACTCATGCAGCGGACGCGTGAAATATCTCTCAACCTGCGCCCCGCCGCCCTCGACGACCTGGGGCTCTCCGCCGCGCTGGACGTTCTCTTCAAACGCTTTACCAAACGGACTGGGATCGCCGTCACCCATAACATCGATCCCCTCGACGAGCAGCGTTTCGACAGAAACATCGAAACCACCGTCTTTCGTGTGACCCAGGAGGCTCTCACCAATGTGGCCAGACACGCAGAGACGGGCGAAGTCAATGTCGTATGGATGGTTTCGTCCACCCGTTTGCGCATTTCCATTGCAGATTCCGGGAAAGGCTTCGATCTCAACTTGATAAATGCCACCACTTCCACGGGTCTTTCCGGCATGGCAGAACGCGTCAATCTGGCCGGCGGACATTTTTCCCTGCAATCAAAGCCGGGGGCAGGGACGCTCATCCTTGCTGATTTCGAATTGAATAAGGAAGGATAGTCCAATGAACCCCACTACCATCAAAATCATACTTGCCGACGATCATCGACTTATCCGGCAGGGCATGAGGGCCCTGCTCGACACGCAACCGGAAATCGAAATCATCGGCGAAGCCGGCGACGGGCAGGAAGCCCTGAGCCTGATCGACGCCCTATCGCCGGATATTGCCTTTCTGGATGTGATGATGCCGAACCTGAATGGCATCGAAGTTGCCAAAGCCGTGCGCGAGCGTAAATATGGGACAAAGCTGATTTTCCTCTCGATGCATGCCAGCGCAACATACGCCGTGCGCGCCATGCAAAGCGGAGCGCTTGCCTACTTATTGAAAGATTCCGATTTTTCTGAAATATTACAAGCCATCCATAACGTTCTCGAAGGCAGGCGTTACCTGAGTACAGCCATTGCCGATGAAGTCTTTGAATTGCTTTTGAATTCAGACATCGAAAAAGCCGGTTCGCTGGATATCCTATCGCCGCGCGAGCGCGAAATCCTGCAACTGATCGCGGAAGGGAACACCAATATTGTCATTGCCGAAAAACTCGGTTTGAGCGTGCGCACCATTGAATCGCATCGCGCCCACATCATGGCGAAACTCCGCTTTGGCTCGCAGGCTGACCTGGTGCGCTATGCATTGCAACAGGGTCTGGTCTCACCTTAGAAACTTCTTGATAATGGTCCCGTCAGAATCTGCGCGGTATAAATTTGTGCTTCTTATCGTCCGTAAAACTTGCAATCTCTGTTACGTAGTAATACCCATTGAGGCACGGCGTTTAACTTGCTAGAATGCAGACGGCGGAAACCGCCGCCAACTGATTAGGATAAACGCATGACCGAAACTTATCCAGCAAATACCTCTCGTGAAATTGCGAGGATTGCCCTTATTGCCTTGTCGTATTATCTAACTGCGCAGCTTGGTTTTTTGACAACGCTTGCGCCCGACGATATTGCCATGCTATGGATTCCATCCGGGCTGGCGCTGGCGGTTGTACTGGTATGGGGCTGGCGGGCAGGGATCGGCGTTTTCATTGGGACGCTGGCTGTTGGCTATGGAATTTCGGGCGGCGTCACAGCCCTGCCGTTTGTCTTTGCGTTTGCAACTGGAGCAACCTTGCAGGCATGGCTGGGCGCCTGGATCATGCGGCGCGTAATCAAGGTAATACCGCCGGATACAATTCGCGAAACAATCCTGTCGATTGGGGTTCTCATACCCATTTCACTGGTATCCCCCCTGATTCGCGTGACCAGCCTTTGTATTGCCGGCCTGGAACCGTGGGACGATTATCTGGTTTTAGTGGGACCCTTGTGGCTGGTCCGTTACACCGGCGCCCTGCTTGTTACACCCTTCCTGGTGACTCTGGCCCTGCGCCTGCGCAAACAGAAGATGGCTGAAGCCTTTTTGTGGGCGACCTCCAGCTTCATAATTGGGCTGGCGCTTTTTGCCTTTTTGGTCATAAGAAACATCCAACAACGACAGGTTGAAGCAAGCCTGCAGCGTGACACCTTCGATATGGCCAGCATGATTCAAGACAAGATCGACGAGGAGATTCAACGCCTGACCGCGACCCGCGCGTTTTACGATTCCTCCCAGGTTGTAACCACCAGAGAATTTACCAGCTTTACAACGCCGCTCCTGAATGTCTCCGCCTCATCCCTGGCTTACGAATGGGCGCCGCGGGTCAGGCAGGCGGAACGCCCGGCCTATGAACAGGCGCTGCGCGAACAAGGCTTTGCCGATTTCTTCATCTACGAAAAAAACTCCCATGGAGATAACGTCCCGGCAGCGGATCGCGCTGAGTATTTCCCCGTCACCCAAATCAATCCATTTGAACCCAATCAGGCGGCATTCGGATTCGACCTCGGCTCCAACCCGGCGCGCCTTGAAACAATTGCCGAGGCCCGTGACAGCGGCCAAGCGGCTGTTACCCCGCCCATTCGACTGGTTCAGGAAACCGGCGACAAAGTCAGTATTCTGGTCATATTGCCCCTATATCGAAGCGGCGCATCCATCCAGACAGTGGAGGAACGCCGCGCCAGCCTGACGGGCTTGGTCCTTGGAGTTTACCGGGTGCAAGACCTGGTGGA
>CAILWD010000398.1 GCA_903837815.1 uncultured Chloroflexota bacterium
AAGCCGACCTCGCCAGCTCCCAAAAGGCTCTCGAAGACCTGCTTAATTCCGATACCGCCCGTGCCCAGGCATTGCGGACTTTGGACACTGCCGAAGAGGACTACAAGGAAGCATATGATTACCGCCTGGGTTTGAACGGCAAAATCACCATTACCGATACCTATCTTGACGGTGGCATTCCCAAAGTCCGCACTTACAAAGGGTATGCCGATGCCGAGGCGATTGCCGATGCTGATGAAAAACTGGCGCTTGCAGAAGCAAAATTGGACGATGCCCGCCGCAATTATGATCGTGTGAAAGACGGAGCTGACCCCGCCGACGTTTCCGCTGCCGAAGCGCGGGTGGCAGCCGCCCAATCCACGCTGGATATGGCGCGAATCATCGCTCCCTTCGATGGTACGGTGACCCAGGCCAGCCCCGCCGTTGGCGACCAGGTTTCAACGGGTACGGTCGCTTTCCGTGTCGATGACCTTTCCCACCTGCTGGTGGATGTGCAGGTCTCGGAAGTGGACATCAACTCGGTCTTCATCGACCAGGAGGCCACCCTGACCTTCGATGCGGTGCTCGGCCGGACGGAACCCTATCATGGCAAAGTGGTCAAGGTCAGCCAGGCGGGTGACACGGTGTCGGGCGTGGTCAGTTTTACGGTCACGGTCGAATTGACCGACCCGGATGAATATGTCAAGCCTGGTATGACGGCTGCCGTCAGCATTGTGGTCGAGGAAGTGAAGGACGTCATCCTGATCCCCAACCGCGCAGTGCGCCTCGTCAACAGTGAGCGTGTCGTCTACCTGCTGGTGGATGGAATGCCGAAGGATGTGCCGATCAAGCTTGGCTCCACCGATGGCATTGACAGCGCGCTTATCGAGGGCGAAATCCAGGAAGGCGACCAGATTATTTTGAATCCGCCTTCGATGGGGGGACCGTTTGGAGGCTAGCATGGATTGGGTAATCGAGGCACGTGACCTCAAAAAAACCTATAAGATGGGCGAGATCGAAGTCCACGCCCTGAACGGCGTTTCGTTTACGATAGCGCGTGGTGAGATCGTTTCCATCATGGGACCTTCGGGTTCGGGCAAATCCACCATGATGAACACCCTCGGCTGTCTGGACAGACCCACTTCGGGCGAGTATATCCTCGACGGGGAAGCGGTTGCTAACATGACCGACGACCAGTTGGCGAGTGTCCGCAACCGCAAAGTGGGATTTGTCTTCCAAAGCTTCAACCTGCTCTCGCGCCTGACCGCTGTCGGCAACGTGGAATTGCCCCTGCGCTACGCGGGGATTACGGAAGGACGTCGCGACCGGGCAAAAGCCGCCCTCGAAGCGGTGGGATTAGGCGACCGCATGACCCACCGCCCATATGAACTCTCTGGCGGACAGCAACAGCGTGTGGCGGTCGCCCGCGCCATTGTCAATGACCCCGCCATCATCATGGCGGACGAGCCGACGGGGAATCTCGATTCCAAGGTCGGCAAGGAAATCATGAGCCTGTTGCTGAACCTGAACAAGGAACGAGGCACCACCCTGGTCATTGTCACCCACGACCCGAAAATTGCCGAACAAACCCAGCGTGTCATCCGCCTGCGCGACGGGGAACTTGACCTCGCCTACGAGGAAAACGGAGGGAGTAAACAATGAGCTTTGCACAAGCCCTTCTCGAAGCCCTCGAAAGTTTAAGCGGCAATAAAATGCGCTCCGGGTTGACGGTGCTGGGCATCGTCATCGGCGTCGCCGCGGTCATTGCCATGCTCGCGGTTGGAAACGGCGCACAGGCATCCATTACCGGTTCCATCAGCAGCATCGGTACGAACCTGCTCTTCGTTTTTCGCGGCGGACCCGAACAGGGCGGCGGCGGTCCT
>CAILWD010000399.1 GCA_903837815.1 uncultured Chloroflexota bacterium
GATAATATTCACCCTTCTTCGGATTCTTCGGGATACGGTGCAATGCGTCCCACAGCCAATTCGCATCGAAGCAATACCCTCCCACGTTAAGTTCCTTGATGTTCAACTGCTCCGGTGTGGCGACATACTCCTCGACGATGGATTCCACCGTGCCATCCGTCTTGCGGACGATTCTACCGAAGCCGTGCGGGTCATCGGCGATCACGGTCAGCAGTGAAATCGGTCCCTTGTTGTTCTTCTGCGTCTCGACCAGCTTCTGCAAAGTCTCACCGCGCAGGAGGGGCATATCGCTGTAGCAGACCACCACCAGGTCGGTCTTGTCTTTGAGCGAAGCCTCCGCCTGCATGACGGCATGACCCGTCCCCAGTTGCGGCTCCTGCAAAACGGTCAGCGCAGAATCGCCGAGGTATTTTGTCACCTCGTCCGCGCCGTGACCGACCACCACAATCGGCTTCTCGGTGGTCGACTGGCTGATGGCTTGCAGGGCGTGCCAGATCATCGGCTTCCCGGCAATGGGATGCAAGACCTTGGGCAGGTTCGACTTCATGCGCGTGCCTTGTCCGGCAGCGAGCAAAACGGCTGTTACCTTCATGAATTCACCTCGACAAAGAATTAAAGCACAAGCAGGATTCATCCAACGCAAAGCGTCAACAAATCCTGCTTAGATAAGAAACCCCGCCTGAGCGGGGGATGTCTGGCTGGGGCACCAGGATTCGAACCTAGATCCACAGCTCCAAAGGCTGGTGTGCTGCCATTGCACCATGCCCCAGTGCGGGCAGGATTGTATCACAATTTTTTTATTTTCCATCTCCCGGCACAAGCCCAAGTTTGCGGGCTTCCTCCAAAGAGATGACATCCGAAGTTGCCGGTTTGTTGCCGTGTTTTTCCGCCGCCTGATCCCAGAAGTCGTCCACATTGCCGGCCTTGGCTTTCTTCTTGGCGGCTTCTTTCAACAAACTTTCCATTTCAGGGGACGGGGGGGCATCCGCTGTTTTTTCGACAACGGGCACGGTCATCGACGGACTGCCAACGGCGAAGAGTTCCCCTGTGACTCCCATGGATTTGAGAGATTTTTCCACCTGTGTCCGCAGGACAAGCAGGGCATTGATCGTCTCCAAAACGCGGTGCTGGCTGGCAAGTTCCCTGCCGGCGACCAGCAGCGCATACAACGGAGTCACCGGAACGAAGAGCAGGTCGTGATCGCCACCGCTGAAAATATGATAGGAATCAAAGGATTCCTGGTGGTTATGGCGGACAACTTTGAGGCTTGTGCTGTGAATCGCCATCAAGGCGGAAATCAGGGAAACCTCCAGGCTGTCGTCACGCAACCTGCCCGTTCGCGCCTGCACCAGCCCGCGATCGTTGAGAAGGAAAACCGCGTCGGCGTTGATATCCTGGCGGAAATTGGCAAGCAGGTCGGAAATCCGCGTCTGGCGCGCTTCAGTTTTTTCATCCCTTGTTTCGGCGGGGAAGATGGTCTGCACCAGTCCCAGACTGCGCTCCACCACATCCAAAAAGTCGGCCAGGGGAATGGGCTTGTCGAAAACCGCCAATGCCCCCGCATTGAGGATTTCCTCCCGTATTTTGCGCTCGGTAACGCCAGTGACAAGTACCACCTTTGCCTCGGGATTCCGCGCGCGAATTTTATGCATCAACTCCACGCCGCTCATGCCGGGCAGTTTGTAATCGGTAACCAGCAAATCCACTTTCCGTCGTGAAGACTCGAGCAACGCCTCTTCACCCGAAGGCGCTTCAAAGACCTTGATCTCCGGGTTCTTCAACGTATCGAGTGTGGAATGCAAAAGACGCAATATATCGCGCTGGTCATCCACAAGCAGGACATTGCGCTCCATATAAAACCTGTCCTACTTCACCATCCAACACGCCACCCAGTGAGCGGGTTTTGCTTCGCGGAATTCGGGTTCCTGCTCCGAACAAATCTTATCTGCAATCGGGCAACGTGGATGGAAACGGCAACCCTTGGGCGGGTTGAGCGGACTGGGGACATCGCCCTTGAGAATCTCGCGGCTGCGTTTGAGCTTCGGGTCGGGGACCGGGATGGCGGTCATCAACGCCTTGGTGTACGGGTGCAGCGGCTCGCGGAAGAGGTCTTCGCGGGTGGCCAATTCCACCATCTTGCCGAGATACATCACCGCCACACGATCCGAGATGTGTTCGACCACGCTCAAGTTGTGGGCGATGAAAAGATAGGTCAGGCCGAATTCCTTTTGCAGGTCTTTCAAGATGTTCAACACCTGCGATTGGATGGAAACATCCAAAGCAGAAACGGGTTCATCACAGACAATAAAATTGGGGCGCAGGGCAAGCGCGCGTGCGATGCCAATGCGCTGGCGCTGTCCACCGGAAAATTCATGCGGATAACGGCGGGCATGATAATCTTCGAGACCGACCTTCTTGAGGGTGTCGATCATCAAGTCGTAACGTTCCTGGCGCGTGCCGATATTGTGGATGTGCAAACCTTCCATGACAGACTCACCGATGGGCACACGCGGATCGAGCGAGGCATAGGGGTCCTGGAAGATAATCTGCATGTGACGGCGGACGTCCTTCAAATCCTTGCCGCGCAATTTGAGGACATCCTTATCTTCAAACTGGACGGAGCCCGAAGTCGGCTCGACCAAACGGAGCATGGAACGCCCGATGGTGGTCTTGCCGCAGCCTGATTCACCGACCATGCCGAGGGTCTCACCCTTTTTGACGGTGAAAGAGACATTGTCCACAGCCTTAACCCAGTTCACCACACGCTGCATCAACCCGGCGCGCACCGGAAAATATTTAACCAGGTTCCTGACTTGAACCAGGTCTTCCGCCTTGTGCAATTCTGTAATTTGACTCATGTGTATTGGCTCCGGGAAAATTACTTCGCCTTCAAAGGCGCTTGATGCCCTTCGGCATTTTGATACAACCAACAGCGAACCTGGTGTTCGGGCGCGGCTTCCACAAGGGGCGGCTTTTTGTCGGTGCAGATCGTCATGCCGTATTTTTCGCGGGCGGCGCAGCGCGGCGCAAAGCGACAGCCAGGCGGCAGATTGACCAGGTTCGGCACCGAGCCGGGGATGACATCGAGACGCTCTTTCAATTGTCCCAAAACCGGGATGGAACCGATCAAGCCCTGGGTGTAGGGATGCAGGGGCTGGTCAAAAAGCGGGGTGACATCGGCTTGTTCCACGATTTCGCCGGCATACATCACCGCCACGCGCTCGGCCATCTCAGCCACCACACCGAGATCGTGGGTAATCAAAATCACGGAAGTATTCATCTGAGCGCGAAGGTCGCGCATCAAATCCAAAATCTGGGCCTGAATGGTCACATCCAGCGCGGTGGTGGGTTCGTCCGCGATCAACAACTCTGGAACACAAGCCAGCGCCATCGCGATCATCACACGCTGCGCCATGCCGCCCGAAAGTTCATGCGGATAGGATTCGGCACGGCGTTCGGCATCGGGGATGCCGACCATCTTCAAAAGCTCGATGGCGCGCGCCTTTCCCGCATCCTTGCCAAAATCCTTGTGAATATTCAAGACCTCGGCGATCTGGCTTTCCACCCGAAATACAGGGTTCAACGCGGTTTGCGGCTGTTGGAAGATCATCGAAATCCTGTCGCCGCGCATCTTGGTCATTTCATCTTCCGACAACTCAAGGAGATTCTTTCCGTCGAGCAAAATTTCCCCTTCGGTGATTTTCCCGGGCGGGGAGATCAGGCGCATGATCGAAAGCGAGGTGACGCTTTTTCCACAGCCCGATTCGCCGACCAGCCCCAACACTTCGCCAGGATAGACTTCGAAACTCACGCCATCCACCGCGCTGACAACGCCGTCTTCGGTATAGAAATATGTCTTAAGATTACGAACTTCCAACAGGGGTTTTTGATCGGTCCTTGCCACGTCCGACTCCTCAAATAAGAATTGGCCTATTATACTTCGTCTCGCGGGAATTAAACGAAGGTATCAAAAAATTCATTGCGCTGGGGTTGCATAAGAAGGCGCACCATACAACCCTGCCCAACCATTCAAGATGGATGGCGTGGGGTACGAAAGATTTTGATACGCATCCGCTTGTGCGACGGTGAAGAGCGGCAGGAATGGCAACTCGGAGGACAATGCGGATTCGATCTGCGCGACAGCCTGACGCGCCGCTTCGAGTTTGGTCTCCGCCTCAAGCGCTTCGCAGACCACCTTCAATCTGTCACTGGGATACAGGAGCGGGGTCTGCCCTCCGAACCATTCGCACAAATACGCGGGATATTCCGCCAGCCGCCAGCCCATCATTGCCATGTCATATTTCCCCGAACTGTAAACGTCATAGACCACTTCATCGAGGGTCGCTTCGCGCACAGCAAGGTGGATGCCCAGCGACTGCGCCTGCTCCGCAACATATTTTGCGGCGGCGTAGCGCAACGGGTCTGCATCCTTCGAGGGCGCAAGCAAGCTGACTTTCGGGAATGCCTCACCGTTGGGCAAGGTCAGGTTTTGACCGGCGGCTTGCGCGGCAGTCTCCTGCCCCCACGAATAACCGGCGTTCTTCAACATACCCAGGGCGTACGTCACGCGGGCAGATTGATCCATGCCGGCGCAGGGAGATTTTTGATTCGCGTCGTGCCATTGCGGGGAAAGTACGAAGGCTTCGAGCGGCATCGCTTTGTTTTGCAGAATATCCGCCGAGAGTTTCCCACGATCAATCAAGCAGGAAAGCGCGGATCGCAGAGCCGGGTCGGCAAGAAAAATATTCGCAGGGTTGAAGACCAGAAAGCGCGCGCTGGAACTCGGGTTGAGATTTGCACCATGCGGCGGATTGGTCAGCGGCGAAAGGATGAAATCCACCTCGCTAGTTTGGAAGGCGGTCAGGGCGGATTCTTCGTCGCCGAAGAAACGATACGAAGCGCGGTCAAAATTGGGCGTGCCAAACGGAAAAGCGGGGTTGACGGGGTTGGCCCAAACGTCGTCTTGCGTTGCGCCAGTCATCCATGCGCCGAGAGTCGGCTCTCCCGAATCATCCAGATGATGCAAAGCCTCCTGCGCCAATTTGACCTGCTCCGCATAATCTTCGAGCAGGTTTTCGAGCGTTTCCTTCAAGTAGAGGACTTCGCGCTCCATTCGCAAATGGTCGCCCTGGATTTTTCTATCCTGCAAGCCGTTGACTTTAAGCGAGATAACCTTTGCAGTCAGGTCAGCGAGGGTGGCTTGGGCGATTTCCAGATCGGCGCGGAAGTCGGCAATTTCGACGCGAAGAGATTCGCCAGGCAACTGGTCGGTGGATTCTCGTACGGCAGAATCCCAGAAGGCTTTTTGGACAATGGGAGCCTGCAAGACGCCGTACTGCCAAATTCCCACGTTCGGCTTTTGCTTGAAGATAAATTTCACAGTCGAAGAGTCGACGGCTTCGGCGCGGACGAGATAGTCTCGCGGATAAAACGCCCCCCAATCGTAGCCAAACTCAAAGGCAAGGGCGGTATTCGCCGTGAAAGAGACATCTTCCGCCGTGAAGGGAGCGCCGTCTGTCCACTTCAAACCGGCGCGGAGTTTGACGGTGGCGGAATAGCCTTCGCCATCCTGAACGACTTCGGAGGGGAAACCATCGGCGGCAAGCGGCTGGAGCGAAGAATCCAGAGGTGAGAGTTGATACAGTCGCGGGTGGAGCGAGCCAAAGAGGGCGCGGTTGGCATAGGTCGAGCCGGAGCCGTCGTATAACTCCCAGACGTTGACTTGCGGCATTTTGCCAATCAACGCAAAGCGAATCTCTTCGGCGTGCGCGGGCGCGGGGAAAGACGTCGGGGCGGGAAGGTCCGTTGGCTCCGCCAGAGAGTCAAATTGAGGGGCGCAGGCGGAAAGCAAAAAGAGGAGAAAAAGACCGAAGCGGGCGAAACGTCTCATTGCTTATCCTGTCCCACGTCCTTCGACTGCGCTCAGGACGAATTTCGCGTTGAGCGTAGTCGAAACGTAAACATCGATATCAGACATCAATTCTGGCAAGCCTCGCCGGAGTCCATCGCTTCGATATTCCACAGCGGGTTGGCGGTGGCGTCGAAGTCGTAGTGGCAGATGCCGGGGCGGGCGGCGGAGACCCGCAGCCGATAATAAAGCGGGATGGCAGGGATGCCGCTGGCAAAGATGGTTTGGGTGGTGCGATAGGAATCGATGTAGGCCTGTTCGCCGGGGAGGGCAAGTTTGGCGGCGCGGCAGGCGGTGTCGTATTCGTCATTCTTGTAGCCTGCGACGTTGGTGCCAATCCAACCATTTGAAGCGGAGGGAATTTCGGCGCTGGTGAACCATCCGCATGGTGGCTCGACGCCGTTGACACCCATCGCATATTGGACGAGGTCGAAGCGGCGACCGAAGAGCGGACCATCGGGCCCCGGCGCGTAAAGTTCGGTCTGCGAGAGGAATTGGGCGTTGACGCCGACCTCACACTGCGCAAGCGATTTGGCGAGGATGTCCGCTGCCTGACGGCGTTGGGTGGCGGAGGTGGTGTAGTAGTTGAGCAGGAGCGGCGTGCCGGCGGGGACGTTTTGCACAGCAACAGCAACCAGCGGGGTGGCAGGGTCGCCGTCGGTGTCCTTCCAGCCAGCCTGATCGAGCAATGACATGCCGGAGGTTGGATCGAAGGGAACAGATGCAATGTTGGGGTCGTACAGCGGATGCTCGACGGGGAGATAGGTGGCTGGCACGGTGGAACGTCCGAGCAGGACGTTGGTCACAACTGACTGGCGGTCGAGGCAAAAGGCAATGCCCTGGCGGGTGCGCGGGTCGGCGAAAATATCGGGGCGGTCTTTTTGATAAAGGGTGTCGTAGCCGTCGTCATAGGCGGCGGGCGTGGAACCAAATCCCAGCCATTCAATGGTCATGCCGGGCGCGAAAAAGACCTGCGCCTGCCCGCCCTTTTCCATTTCGGTCAGGAGGCTGGCGTGGTTGTCGAGGCGGATACTTGGGTCGAGGATGTCGCAGCGCCCCCCGACCAGTTCGGTGAGCGCGGCTTCCGGGTCGGCGACGAAACGGAAGGTGAGGGAATCAAACTTGGGGTAGCCGTCTTTGGCGCGGAAATAATACGGGTTCTTCGCCAGCGTGATGTGGTCGCCCGCCGCCCATTCCTGAATCATGTACGGTCCCCAGCCAACGGGAGACCGCGACGAAACATCGATGGCCGGGAGTTGGTCGGCGGAAAACTGGCTCCACAGGTGTTTTGGCATCGGCTGCCAGAAGTTGGTGAAGTAGGAGGGGTCGATGAAGCCGGGCTTGCCCCACCACTGGATGGTGTTGGCGTCGGTGGCTTCGTAGATCTGCGTACGGTCGAGCAGGAAGGTGTCGGCGACGGATTTGGGGTCGCCTGCCACCGTGAAGGCATAGACCGAGTCATCTGCAGTGACGGGTGTGCCATCTGACCAGGTGAGATCGGGGCGCATTCTGAAATTGACGATCATCTGATCCATCTCGATGGGAGTCGTCCCGTCGTAGGTGATGACGCAGTCGTCGGCGCGGCAGCCTGCGGGTCGAATGCGGACATCCTTTTCGAGCAGGACGACAGCCCCGTCCGCATCCACCACCTGACTCCCAGACTGGATCGGCGTTCGGACAATTTGGGCGTCGCCGTTTTCAAGAGATGGCAACTGGGTGAGGATGACAGGCTGGTATTCATAGCCCGCCATGTCAATCGGGCCATCGTTGATGGCAGCCAGCACGCTGCGGGCGGCGGCATTCGGTCCGCCAAAGGGGTAGAGGGTGTTGGGTTCCTGTCCGAGACAGATCGTGAGGATTTTCGGCGCGGGCGTGGCGGTCGGCAGGGGCGCGGACGTTGCAGACGGTATGGCTGTTACCTCAGGTTCGGCAGCCGTGGAAAATGGAAGTCCGCAGGCGGTGATAAACAACAGCAAGGCAAGAAGAAAAGACGCGAGCGCTGCAAATCTTTTATTTGGATTCATGGGGATGTCCTTCTGTGCAGAAAACATAAGTCAATTATACAAGCAAGCCGCCTTTGTGGGCGGCTTGTCCGGTACAAATCATTTTTTTCTGAAAATCCACAAAAGGATGAAAGGCGGGGCCAACGCGACGACACCCACCAGAATCAACAAGGCAAGCGATGACTTTTCACCCGTAGGCGGGGCAGACAACGGGGTTGGAA
>CAILWD010000400.1 GCA_903837815.1 uncultured Chloroflexota bacterium
AGACGCGCAGCATCAAATCATCGGCGGCGTCATCGTCGTTGCCGTAGCGCGGCGTGCGATTCAAAAGCATCTGCCGTTCGCGCTCGAAGCCGTTGAAATCCGCCGCCAGCATCGAAAGCAGGGCGGACATGCTCAAAGTCTTTCCGTCGAAAACATGGGTCTTGATTGCCGACAACACATCGGTCATCGTGCCGACGCCCACGCCTTGAATGTAGGTCGTGTTGTAGCGCGCCCCGCCCGCGTGATAATCTTTGCCGCGCGCAATGCAGTCATCGGTCAACAGGGACAAAAACGGCGCGGGCAGGTATTTCGCGTACAGGGTTTCGATCACATTGTTGCCGCGTACTTTGATGTCCACAAAATGCAAGACCTGTTTCTCGAACGCCTCGAACAATTCATCGAACGAAGTAAATGTGCGCGGGTCGCCAGTCTTCAATCCCAACTGCTTGCCTGTGCGCGTATCCGCTCCGTTGTTCAGCGTCAACTCCAGCACCTTCGGCAGGTTGAAGTAGCCCGTCAAAATGTACGCCTCTTTGCCAAACGCGCCCACTTCCACGCATCCGCTGGAGCCGCCGCAGCGGGCGTCGGTCACGTCCTTGCCCATCCGCACCAATTCCTGCACGATCAAGTCGGCGTTGAAAATCGAAGGCTGTCCAAATCCCGTGCGGATGATCTTCGCGGCGCGGCGCACAAACTTGTCGGGGTTCTTCTTGCTGACCTGCACCGACGACGACGGCTGAAGCAGTCGCATGTCTTCGATCACATCCAACAGCAAGTATGTCACCTCGTTCACGCCGTCCGAGCCGTCGGGCTTCAAGCCGCCGACGTTGATCTGCGCGAAGTCGGTGTAGGTTCCGCTCTCGGCGGCGGTCACACCAACCTTGGGCGGGGCGGGTTGGTTGTTGAACTTAATCCAAAAGCAGTGCAAAAGCTCTTCGGCTTCGTCGCGTTTGTCCGCATCGTAAAACGGCAAAAGATGTTGATCCAACTTGCCCGGGCAGAACGCATCCCAGGTGTTGAGTTCGGTGGTCACGCCGAGATGGACGAACCAATAATATTGCAGGGCTTCGTGGAAGTCGGATGGGGCGTGGGCTGGGACGTGGCGACAGACTTGGGCGATCTTTTCGAGTTCCGCCTTCCGCGCGGGATTCGACTCCGCCTCAGCCTGATTCTGTGCCAACTGGCTGTATCTCTCCCCAAAGCGGATGAGCGCCCCCGCCGCGATTCGCATCGCCTTCAATTCTTCGCGTTTGTCGTAGGCTTCGGGGTCGTGCAGGAAGTCGAGCGCGGCAAGGCGGCGGTCAATCTCGGCTTGAAAATCGGACATACCCTTGCGATAAATTTTGTCATCGAGCACGGTGTGACCGGGCGCGCGTTGCTCCATGAACTCGGTGAAAATCCCCGCTTCGTAGGCGGCTTTCCACTCGTCGGTCATCTCGCTCAAAATCATCTCGCGCATTGATTTGTTCTGCCAGTACGGGATGACGGTTTTCTCGTATGCCTCCCGCGTGGACGGCTCGACATGGAACGAGGTCTTTTCGCGGGTATTCAGAATGTCGAGGTCTTCCAGCGAGTGACAGCACAACTCAGGGAAGCCTGGCGCGTTTTTGGGCGCGGGTCCCTTCTCGCCGAGAATCAACTCGCCAGGGTAAATTTCGATGTGCTTGTGTTCCATCAAATACGCAAACGACATGGCGCGTTTGACCGGCGTGGACAGCGCCCCCGTCTCCTGCTGGTAGAACGCGGTTAGCAACTCTGCCCGCTCGCTGGAAAGAGTCTCTTTGGCGTTCAGGCTTTTTTCTCGCAACATTTTGACACGGTCTGTAATTGGCATGGGAACCTCCGGGGAAAGGATGAAGGATGAAATATGAA
>CAILWD010000401.1 GCA_903837815.1 uncultured Chloroflexota bacterium
CAGGCGGATCTGCCCCGTGGTCTTGTTCAGTTCGCGGTTCTCCTGTACGAAGGTGTGGACGGGGTGACCGGGCGTGGTGTCGGGGGTTTCCTGCAAGTCGAGGTGCTTTTTGAGGACGCGGGTGTGGGTGTCGCAAAGTTGCTGGATGCTCTCGGCGGGGATGCCCTCCTGCACAAGTTGGACTTCCATCAGAAAGACGTCGCTGTAATCGGCTTCGTCGAGCATGGTTTCGAGCTGGTGTTTGACCTGTTCCTCCGCTACGCCGGAGTGGAGCTGGCGGATGAGGCTTTTCATGATTTCGACGCGCTGTTGGCGGTTGTTGATAATTTCGCTCATGGTTGGTTTTCCTTTCTCACTGTAATTCCGAGGTTCTTCGCCCCGTTGAGGATGACAAACGGCAGCGCTATATAATTTTTATGATATTTTATCAAAAAATTATGTAATTTCTGTGATTTATGTCACACTCTTGACAAAAACAGGTTGACAGAAAGCAAATAATTCTTGAGAGAGTTTTTAAATCCCTAAAACCACCCGGACATGTCATTCTGAGCGCAGCGACATGGGCTGATGCGCCTCTCTCCATAAGATAAAAAACCGCCCATTATGCTGGGCGGTTCTTGTTTTAGTACTGTCTGCGGTTGGTGCCGGCTTTGTGCTTGCGGTTGTTGGAATAATTTCCGCCCCCGCCGCCGCCGCGATTGCCGCCGCCGAAGTCGCGCCGTTCTTCGCGCGGGCGGGCGACGCTGACCGAGAGCGGGCGACCCTTGAGTTCCCGTCCGTTAAGGGTGGCAATGGCGTTCTGCATGTCTGCCTGATTTTCCATTTCAACAAAGGCAAAGCCCTTGGACTGACCCGAGAACTTGTCCTTGATCAACGCCACCGACTTGAGCGCGCCTGCCTGCATGAACAATTCGTGCAAATCCGCTTCGCTGACGTCATAGGACAGGTTTCCGACATAAAGTTTGTATTCCATATTTCTCCTGGAGTAAGCGCGCTGTGAACACAACGCCGCCGCTAAAATCCGCTCGACGATGGAGGTCAAGACGGGTGGATAAGTCAGCATGATAGGTTTTTTCACATCCAGGCGTTGAGTGGGAAAGCGTCTTTTTGTTTGTAATCCGCCCTGCTACACATGCATCGAGATAATTGTATCATACCCACTGTCGAAGGCCTGTTTTGAGCCTGTCGGCGTATCTCCGCAAACCAAACACGGGTGGAGAGTTTATTCTCAAACGGTTGCCAAAGGCGGCTTTTAGGTTTATGCTTCTGGTAAATCCACGAACGAGAGTCCCCGGCCCGGAGAAAGTATCCGTTTTACAGCGATGGATCAATGCGCCAAAGGTCTCGGCAAGTTTAAATGCAGCACGGAGAAGAAGATCGCAATGAATCATCTATCAGGTCTTTACAAAGGATCCCGTTCGAGTCAAACGGTGGTCATGCTGCTTGCCCTGGCGGCGCTGTACCTCGCAAGCAGGTACAGTTACCTTTTGTTTCATACCACCGCCGAAGTGTTCAGCGTCGTTATTGGTTTTATTTTACTGGCGCTGGTATGGAATACGCGCCACTGGATGAACAACAATTATCTTTTCCTGCTGGGGGTCGGGCTGGCGTGTTCAGGGGGGATCGACCTGGTCCACACGCTGGCGTACAAAGGCATGAACATTTTTCCCGGTTATGACGCCAACCTGCCCACACAATTGTGGATCGCCGCGCGTTATCTCCAAAGCATTACTCTGTTGGCTGCCCCGCTTTCCCTGGGCGCGCAAATTGCCCCCGCGTCCCGTCCAAAGTGGGAAGTATCGGTTTTTGCACTCTACCTATTGATCACTCTTTCCCTGCTGGTCGTTGTTTTTGCGGGATGGTTTCCGGTTTGTTATGTGGAAGGCAGGGGGCTGACTCCCTTCAAAATCATCAGCGAGTACGTCATCAACGGAATCCTGCTGGGATCAGCCGTATTGTTGTGGCAAAAGCGGGAGCATTTCGAAGACAACCTGGTGTGGACGCTGATTGCGGCAATCGGGGCGACCATGCTTTCCGAGTTGATGTTTACCTTCTATGTGGGCGTGTATGATTTCTCCAACCTGCTTGGGCATATTTTCAAAATCATCGCCTACTACTTCATTTATCTGGCTATCATCCGTACCGGCTTGCAGCGTCCCTACGAACTGGTGTTCCGCGACCTGGATCACCAGAAACAGCGCTACCGCCTGCTGTTCGAGAACATGATCGAAGGCTTTTCGTTGAACGAGGTAATCACGGATAAAAATGGGCAGGCAATCGATGCCCGTATTCTGGCGGTGAATAATGCATACGAAAGTCACACCGGGCTAAAGCCGCAGGACGTGATCGGCAGGACCTTGTTGGAAGTCATGCCGCATATGGACACGAGCCAAATCGAGCCTTATATCAGAGTTGCCCTGACCGGAGAACCACTATCCTTTGAATACTATTCAACAACGCAAAAACGTCACTTCCACACCAGGGTCTTTTCTCCGCAAGCGGGCCAATTTGCGATGGTGCAGGAAGACATCACTGAACGCAAGAATGCCGAATTGATTCTGAATACGATTAACGCCGAGTTGGAACGGCGGGTACAGGAGCGTACTGCGGAAGTGCAGAATCTGTATTTGATCCAGACACGCCTGACCGAACGCCTGGAACTGGCAACCAGTTCCGCCCAAATGGGCATCTGGGATTGGGATATCCAAAACGACCTTCTGGTCTGGGATGAACGCAATTACCATGTGTTTGGCATCAAAAAGGAGGATTTCAGTGGCGCGTATGAAGCATGGTTGAAAAGAGTACATCCAGACGACCGGGCCCTCGGCGATGAAAGCATACAGAAGGCGCTGCGGGGGGAAAAGGAGTACAACATCGAATTTCGCGCCATTTGGAAAGACGGGTCTATCCGCTGGCTCAAAGGAAATGGACTGGTCATCTGCGATGAGCGCGCGCGGCCAATTCGCATGGTGGGAGTCAATTACGATATCACCGAGCGCAAACAGGCCGAGCAAAAACTGTCTGAAACCAACGCGGCTCTCGAAAAAGCCCTGCAAATCAAGAATGAATTTCTGTCTGCCATTTCCCACGAATTGCGCACGCCGTTGACCGGCATCCTTGGAATGACCGAGACGCTGCAATTGCCGATGTATGGATCACTGACAGAAAGACAGGTCAAGGCGGTGGGAGTCATCGAGAAAAGCGGAGAGCGCCTGCTCGAACTGGTCGACGACATTCTCGAATACACCAACCTGCAAAATGAAGAATTCTCGCCAATCATCGGGGAGTGCTCGCTGGGTGATGTCTGTCTATCTGCCTTGAAGACTGCGCAGACTCTATCTGCGCGGAAAAACCAAAAGACCTCCTTCCAAATGAATCCTGAAGAGATCATCCTTCAGACCGATGCGCGGCAGGTGAAACAATTCCTGCTGCACCTGCTCAAAAACGCAAGCAAATTCACCTCCGAAGGCGGCGAGTTCGGAGTCAACGTGAACGGAAACCGCGAAGATCATTGGGTGGCAATCACTGTTTGGGACAAGGGGATCGGCATCAAAGAGGAGGATTTTCCGAAACTTTTCACGCCATTTACCCAATTGGATGCCAGTCTGTCGCGTCAATACGAGGGCAGCGGACTGGGATTGGCGCTGGTCAAACAAATATCCGAACGGCTCGGCGGAAACGTCAGCGTGGCGAGCGTTTTCGGCGAAGGCAGTCGTTTCACTGTGACCTTACCGTGGAATGACTGAGTTACAACCTGGAATAAAAGACTGTCCAAATTGGACAGTCTTGGCAGATTAGGCAGGTGAAGCAACCACGTACCGCTTTCCGCGCGCTTTGAGCAGGTTGCAGTCCGATTGAAGTCCGCAGGCGTCGCAGTATTTTCCGTCGGGACCGATCTCGACCAGTTTTCCTTTTTGTACCAGCAGGTCGATCATGGACATGACGGCGGAGGGCTGGGCTTTCATCTCGCGGCTGATTTCGGCAAGGCTCAAGCCGTTTTCTTTTTCTGCCAGTAAATTTACGAGTTGGTTTAGCATATTTTTATGCACAGAGTCAAAAGTCGGGAGACTTTTGACTCCAAAGACAATTACGCGAACCCAAGCAGGCTCCCAACTTGATAGACGAGGAAGGCAACGACCCACGCCACGGCGGTCTGGTAGACGGCGGAGGTCACAGCCCACGACGCGCCAAACTCATGCTTGATTGCGCCCAGCGTTGCGGCACAGGGGACATAGAGCAGGACAAAGACCAGCAGCGCAAGAGCGCTCAATGGCGTGAAGCGTTCGCGCAGGGCGATGCTCAGGGCGGTGTCTTCGCCTTCGGCTTCTTCGTCCATGAGGTTTACGCCGGGGAGGATGCTCAACAGGATTTTGCCCGAGTTGACAGCGGCTTCGGCAAAACCCGTGCCGATGCCTGCGAGGTCTTCTCCGAAGGTGGTCGGCTCGACGGGTTCAGCCTCCGCGTCGCCGAGGTAGATCTGGCTCATGGTGCTGACGACGATTTCCTTGGCAATGAACCCGGTTACCAACGCGCCGCCGGTCTCCCAGTTGCCAAAGCCAAGCGGGGAAAAAGCGGGCGCAATTGCGCTGCTTACTTTTCCAAAGTAGGAGTCGCGTTGTTCGGTCACGCCCCAGGGGAAGTTGAGCAGCAGCCACATCAACACCGAGGCGCCGAGGATGATGGTTCCAGCCTTGCGGACGAATCCGCTGGTGTTTTCCCACATGTGAATCAACACGCTCTTGAGCGCGGGCTGGCGATAGGGTGGAAGTTCCAAAACAAACGCAGACGAGACATCGGGCTTGAGAATGGTGCGGGTGAAGACCATGCCCGCCAGCATTGCCACAACAATGCCCAGCGCGTACATCGCCCAGATCACCGTCCCAGCCCTTGCGCCGAAGAAGGCAAGCCCGAAGACCACGTACACAGGCAGGCGCGCCGAGCAGGACATAAGCGGCACGAGCAATGCGGTCAGGATGCGGTCACGCTGACTGGCGATGGTGCGGGTGGCATACACCGCAGGGACGGCGCAGCCGAATCCCAAAATCATGGGGATGAAGGATTTTCCGTGCAAGCCGACCACGCGCATGAAGCGATCCATGACAAAGGCGGCGCGGGACATGTAGCCAGAGTCTTCGAGCAGGGCAAGGAAGAAGTACAGGATGAGCAATCCCGGCACGAAGACCAGCACGCCGCCCACGCCTGCGACGATTCCGTCAATGACGAGGGAGTGCAGCCAGCCCGGAGCCTGAGTCAAACCCAAGAGGAAGGAGAACCAATTCGAGATGGGTCCGGTAATGACGGCGTCCGTCCAATCCAAAAATGGGGAGGAAACGTCGATCACGAGGCGGAAGACCAGGTACATGACGAGAAAGAAGATGGGCAGTCCCAGCCATTTGTGGGTGACGACGTTGTCGATGCGGTCGGTGAGGGTGATGCGATCTACGAGCGGGCGCTGGAGAGACTGGCGCACGACGCCGTTGATAAACCCGTAACGGTGGTCGGCGGTGATCAGATCCACGTCATCGCCAAGCATGGATTTGAGATGTTCCGCTCCCTGCCGCGCAAGCCCGATGATTTTTTTCCCGTTCTCCATTAATTCGATACGGGGGAGAATGTCCGCGTCGGCCTCGAGTAGTTTGATCGCCAGCCAGCGGCGGGGGTAACGTCCGGGGTTGAAGTTATGCTGATCGAAGGCTTCGAGAAGTTTGGCAATCTCGCGTTCGAACTTGCTGCCGTAGTCAAGTCTAAAGAATTCGTTCGTTGTGGTTGTGATGGTCATTGATAAAAAATCCTGTTAACCACGGAGGCACTGAGACGCCGAGGAAGCCAATAAAAAACTCTGTGCCTCTGTGCCTCGGTGGTTGGTCATGGTTCTAGTTCTTCCTTGCGGAGCGCACGGCTTTGGCGATCAGGTCGGGAATGCCCTTGCCCTGATTTGCGGTGGTTTGCACGATGGGGATATTCCCAAGCAGTTGGGAGAGACTGGAGACGTCGATCTTCGCGCCGTCCTTGTGCAGGTCGTCGGTCATGTTGAGCGCCAAAACGACGGGAACATCCAACTCCAGAATTTGCACGGTCAAGTACAGGTTACGCTCCAGGTTGGTCGCGTCCACCACGTTGATGACCACATCCGGGCGTTCTTCGATGATAAAGTCGCGGGCAATAATTTCTTCGGGAGAATATGCGGTCAGGCTGTAGGTTCCGGGCAAATCCACGATATTGATTTTCAACTTGCCGTGTTCGATCTCGCCTTCCTTCTTTTCGACGGTTTTACCGGGCCAGTTGCCCGTGTGCTGGCGGAGACCGGTCAGCGCGTTGAAGATGGTTGTTTTACCGGCGTTGGGGTTGCCCGCCAGCGCAATGGTCAGGTCAGCCATGAATGCCTCCGAGCAAAGCCACTTCGATCTGGGCGGCTTCCTCTTTTCGCAGGGCAAGGTGATAGCCCTTGATGAGATATTCCACAGGGTCGCCGAGCGGCGCGTTTCGTTCGATCAAAATCGTCTCGCCGCGAATGATTCCCATCTCGGCAAAGCGGCGGCGCAGGGCAGCCTCGCCGTTGATGCTGACAATCGTCGCCCGTTGACCCGGGCGGAGTAAATGGAGTTGAGTGGATTCAGACATTGGTGTTTCTCCTTTAAAGTTTGTTATTTCCGGGAAGTGTGCGGGCGCACCAGCACGAAGTCCGCGATTTGAAGACCGAGAGCCACTTCTTTGCCGTCGACTCCAAGAGTCAGCGGACCCTGCAAAGGCGCAGCGTCCAGCACTTTGATCTCGCTGCCGGGCAGAATGTCCCGGTCCTGCAAATATTTCAGCACATCCGTCGAGGTGGCGTTGACAGCGACTACGCGCAAGGCGTCGCCCACAACCGCCTCGCTCAATGGAATCCCGTCCAGCGGAGCGAAGGAACCGTCGGCGGCGGGGATCGGGTTTCCGCGCGGACAGGTCGTCGGGTTGCCCAGAAAATCTGCCAGCGCAGAGGTCACTTCGGGCGCGGTGGCATGTTCCAGCGAGCAAGCCAGTTCATAGATTTTCGCCCATTCGATTTTAAGGTAGTCAAAGAGGAAGACCTCCCACAAGCGCTGACGGCGCATTACACTACACGCAACTTCTCTCCCCTTCCCGGTAAACGAGACGCCCTTGTACGGAGTATGTTTCACCAATCCATGCTCGCCCAGTTTACGCACCATCTCGTTGGCTGAGACAGCCGTCACACCAAGCCGCTCGGCGAGCCGACTCACCGTCGCCGGTTCGCGGTCACTCATCTCAAGCATCGCCTTGAGGTACATTTCCATGCTTTCGCTTAGGTATTCAGAAGACACAGGTAATCCTTTCAAAAATCATAAGGCTTGCCTTATTATTCCAGACACCCCTATTTTTGACAAGGAAAAAGATCACAAAGTTTTTGTGAAGGATATTACATGCTAAAAAAACAGACCTCCGAAGTCTATGGTTAGACTTCGGAGGTCTTCTCGCGAACTGGTTACTCCCTGCGCCCCTTTGTAACGATGCGAATCGGCGTGCCAAGAAAACCATAATTTGCGCGGATTTGGTTTTCGAGATAGCGCAAATACGAAAAATGCATCAACTTCGGTTCGTTGACATAGATCATGAAAGTCGGCGGGTCAGAGCGGACTTGCGTGCCGTAATACATCTTGAGCGCGCGCCCGGCATGGGATGGGTGCGGATGCGCATCCTGCGCGGTGTGGATGATTTCGTTGATGGTGGATGTGGTCAGACGGGCAAGGCGCTCTTCTTGAACACGCAACGCCATCGGCAATACCTGGTCCACCCTCTGACCGGTCTTGCAGGAGATGAAGAGGATGGGGACATAATCCATGAAGTTCAATTCCTGCCGAATCCGCGCGGTAAACGCCTCCATCGTCTCGTTGTCTTTCTCTATGGCGTCCCACTTGTTGACCAGCACCACGCACGATTTCCATTCGTCAAGGATGAAACCCGCGATGTGGGCATCCTGGGTGGTGATGCCGGTGGTCGCGTCGATCATCAGCAGGGCAACGTCGGCGCGTTCGATGGATTTGAAAGCGCGCAAGACGCTGTATTGTTCCACGCCATGCTCGATCTTGCCGCGGCGGCGGATTCCCGCTGTGTCGATCAAGGTGACATCCAACCCGTCGAACTCGATTTTCGTATCGATCGAATCGCGGGTCGTTCCCGCAATCGGGCTGACAATCACCCGTTCCTTGCCAGCCAGTTTGTTAAGCAGGCTCGACTTCCCCGCATTTGGCTTGCCGACAATGGCAATCTTGATGCTGTCGTCTTCCTCCTCCATGTCCTGAGGCGGGAAGGAAGCCACAAGGGCATCGAGCAGGTCGCCGGTATCTGTGCCGTGAATTGCAGAAATCGGGTACGGATCACCCAGCCCCAACTCGTAGAATTCGCCGGCCTGATCGCGCCGCGCCTGTGATTCGCACTTGTTAACCGCGAGGAAGATGGGGGGGAAACGGGTTCCATCTGCCAGTTTCTTCTGCGAGCGGCGCAGGATGTTTGCCACCTCGCGGTCTGGTTCTGTGACGCCTTCCTCGCCGTCGGTGACGAAAATGACAGTGTCTGCCTCTTGAATGGCGGCTTGCGCCTGCAGACGGATATCTTCAATAAAATCCGCAGAGCCAATCGAGAGTACGGTTTTACCGCCATGAGTTGGGTCGATACCGCCGGTATCCACGATGGCAAAGGGATGTCCCGTCCACTCCGCTTCGCCGAAAAGACGGTCGCGGGTGGTGCCGGCTACATCGTCTACAATGGCAATGCGCTCACCGGCAAGGCGGTTGAACAGGGTGGACTTGCCGACATTGGGTCTTCCTACAAGGGCTACAATTGGTTTCATGAGTATTATGGTTTCCAGAAAAATTATTCCGCTCTGAGCGTAGTCGAGGCGCTAGGTGGCGCCATCCTTCGGCTGCGTTCCAAGCGAAAACACTAAGGCGTGGGAGTAACAGCGGAAGGCTCCGCCGGCAGAATCACCACTTCCACGGTATTGGGCAGGATGGATTCTACAACAACATCCGCAATCAATACATCCACTTTGACGGCAAGCTGGTAGGTTCCAGCCGTCAGCTTGTTCAAGTCCACGGTTACGCGCGCGTCTTGACGGGTCAATTTATCCAAAATAGGGAGTGGGCCGGAGACAATCACATCGAGCGTGGCGGGCGAGACTTGCGCTGTCAAGCCTTCAGCCAGGTTTACCATCTCGATTTTTTCGCCGGAGAGCGTCACGCTGCTCTCGATGGGTGAAACCCCAGCCTCCACCAAAACAGTCTGTTCGCCGACTACAGAAATTCCTGCCGGCAGGTTCAACGCCACGCGCGCGCTGATATCCTGCCTGGCGCTTTGCAGATCGAGGGGCTGCGTTTCCACCACGCCCGGCAAGGCGCGTACGAGTTCCGGGTCGGCGGCGAATACGGTGACCACAGGCGGAAAGACGGAAATCTCGGTCAGGCGGTAGCCGCCGGCCACGCGCCCCAGCATGTTCACCTTCACCGCTACATCCCGATACCCGCCCTGCTGGGTCACAGGCAGGGTGACTTGAATCGTTTCCGGCGAGACGTTTACGCCGTCCACCTTTTGCCCGTTTTCATCGAGGACTTCCACTTTCAAGGTTTGGTCGAAGTTTTCGCGGATGCCGCCGAGGTTTATGGAAATCCGCGCCCGCTCGACCTTTTGAACCTGCGATTGGGCGCCTGCTACCAGAACCTCCGCCGCGTCGAGGCTGGCGTCTCCAGCCTGGTACCCGATGGCTGGAACTCCGGCCAAACTCAGGTCGACGGGAAAGGTTTTTGCAGACAAGGCTTCCAGCGTAAATGTCACCATGTTTGGCGTCACAGAAACGATCTGCACCGGGCGTGCATCCACTTGAACTTGCAGGTCTGCGATATGTTCGCCGGAACTCAAGCCCGAAAGGTCGAGCAGGGCTTGAACAGACTGCGGATTGGCTTCGATGACCTCCCAAACCGAACGCGGGGCGCGCAAGGCCACTTCTACTTCGGCGGGCAATTTGCTGTTGATGACCAGGCTGGGGTCCTGACCGACCACCTTCAGCGGCACGGCAGAGGAAAGCGCGCGCGTTTCATCGGGGTCTGCCGAGGTGACTGCCGCCACCCAAACCGCAACAGACAATACAAAGGCCCACAAAAAAGTTCGGTAATTTTGAGAGATCCAGCGAAACATTATTTATCCACTTTGCGCGAAAAGAAACCGGGGAAGAGTTTTCTGAAGATGCCGGTTTTTTGAGATTCTTCCTGCGGGCGAAAGAATGCGGTCAGGATGTTTTCGAGCCGTTCGGGGTCGAGCCGCCGCAGCATCCTGCCCGCGTGAGCAACAGAGATTCCTCCCGTTTCCTCTGAAACAACCACCGCAATTGCGTCGCTGGCTTCGGAGGTGCCGAGGGCGGCGCGATGGCGCAACCCCATTTGGCGTTCTGGGGTGCGGTTTAAAACTCCGCTTGCCGAAAGAGGCATGACGCAGGAGGCGGCGGCAATTTTCGAGCCGACGATGATTACGCCGCCGTCGTGCAGGGGCGTGTTGGGGTAGAAAATTTGCAGGAGGATTTCAGGCGTCACCCGCGCGTTCAACTGCACCCCGGTGCGAATGTAATCTTCGAGGTTGTCCAGCCGCTGGAGGACGATCAGCGCCCCATGCTGGCGGGCAGAGAGCCGCGCCGCCGCGCTGACGAGCGCATGGATGGTCTGTTCGAGGGGAATGTCTTCCGGTTTGAGCGGCGACTGCCAGACGACACCGGCGCGTCCGAGCCTTTCGAGGGCGCGTCGGATTTCGGGCGCAAAAATCACCGGCACCGAAATGATCAGGGCGGGCAGGGAGTTTTGCGCAAACCATGAAAATGCGGGCAGTTCCACGAGGCTGTTCAACAGGATGAGCGCCACCGCAAGCAGGATCATCCCGCGCAGCAACGCCATGGCCTGTGTGTCGCGCAGGGAATATAGCAAGCCAAAGAAAATCAGCGTGACGAGCATGATGTCGAACACGCTCAACCAACTGATACGTTGAAAAATGAAAAAGAGGTTATTGAGAAATTCGGTCACTGTGAAGGCAATCAGGGATCAAAGGCAAGGGCAATCAGGAACAAGGCAAACCCAATCACCTGAACCCTAATGCCCGATCCTAAATGGGGCGCAGGACTCTATCCTGTCGCAACTGTTTGAAGAGGAGAATGCCTCCCGCCGGGTCGAGTTCAGTGGCAGAGTCCTGCCAGGCTTGCACGCCCAGGGTTTCGGGGGTCCGTTTTTCATAGCCAAGCGCCGCCCAGGGGCTTTCCTGTGCGGCAAGTTCGTTGGTTGGGAAGATAAGCGATGCCTCGCTTTGCAAATCAGCGGAGGCGCATTCAACTTCGTTGATCAACATCTCGAGCGCTTTTTGGCGGTTGATGTAATCTTCGAGGAAAATATCGGTGGTGCGGGTGACGAGGTTTTCCACCTGCCAGCCTGCCAGCCCGACGATTTTTCCGCCGATATCCAGAAGCATATAGGCTTTTTCACCGAACTGCTCCATCACATCATCTGCGGTCATGACGCGTGCGCGCTTGCTCAAGCGGGTGATCAACTCTGCGATGGCGGCGGAGTTTTTGGGTTTACCGCGTTTGACGGATAATTCTCCCTCTGGCTGAATGGGAGTCGCCTGCTGCGCCGCAACGAAAACCGCAGGCTGGTCTGTGGCAACCGATTCGGGTTCTGGTTCGGGCGTATTTGTTCCGGGGATGATTTCCTTCCATGCGGCGTTGACCTGCCTCCAAAGGTCGTCATAAGAACCGGTATTTGTAATCACAATATTTGCCAGAGCCACCTTTGCACTTTGCGCCGATTGGATGTGGATGCGTCCCAATGCCTGTTCGCGATTCATGCCGCGCTTGCGCATTAGCCGCTCCACCTGGACTTCTTCAGGAGCATTCGTCACCCAAATGGAATCACAGACATTGCGGAGGTCGCCTTCGAGCAGCTTAATGGCTTCGATGACCACAACAGGCTGGATGGAGCGTTTGATGAGTATCTCTGCCGCCTGACGCACAAGAGGATGCACAATGGCTTCCAATTGCGGCATCGCTTCGGGGTTATTGAAAACAAGATTACCCAATTTACTGCGGTTGATCTCGCCATCTTTGTTAACCAGCCATCTGCCGAAAGCGTCGATCACTGGCTGGTAGCCGGGCGCTCCCCTGGCATAGGCGCGATGGGCAAGAGCATCCGCATCCAGAGTATACGCGCCGAGATGTTCCAACATTCGGCGTACCACGCTTTTGCCAGTTGCAATGTTGCCAGTGAGGCCAATCACGAATTTACCATGCCAATTGCTCACAATGATTCCTCTTTCAGGAAGGGATGGGATGAATAACGATGCTATTTTAATGTCTTTTCTTCAAATCTCCAACCTTTAACGGTTGACTCAGGCACAACCAGCGTGTATTATGTTTTGAACTCAGGCTGGTTGGGCAGTCGCGGTCCTGTGTTGACGGGATCGAGGAAAGTCCGCACTCCATAGGGCACGGCGTCGGTTAGCAACCGGGGCGGGGAAGCCGCCGAGAGGCGCGAACCTGCCGGAAGAGGGCCACAGAAACAAACAGCCCCGCGTCTTCGGACACGGGGTGATGGTGAAAAGGTGGTGTAAGAGACCACCGGCATTTGCCGTAATGCAGATGGCCAGGTAACCCCCGCCGGGAGCAAGGCTAAGCAGGGGCGAAATCGTCTGTGGACGATGGGAGGCTGCCCGCCTCCGCACGCGCTCCCTTCAACCGTGGAGGGAGCCAGCCCCGGGTAGGCTGCATCGAGCGGCGCGGCGACGCGCCGCCCAGAGAGATGACTGCACAGGCGCGAAAGCGCCGGACAGAATGCGGCTTATAGACCAGCCTGAGTTGTTTTTCACGGTTTCGGTGATCCTGTTGCAACACAAAGCGGGGATATGTTCCCCAAGGGAAAAGCGCCAAAGATATGGCTGACAAACGCAAGCCCACCTCTTCAAGCAAAAACATCTCCATCGGCGGAAATGTGAAGGATACCGCTGTCTTTATCGGGGACAATAACACCGTCAACCAGACCATTATCCAAAAGATTATCAACTACATATTCCCAAGTGAAAAAGAGACCCTCGAACAGCGCAACCGCCGCATCCTGCTGGGACACGTCGAAAACGCCTGGATCAAAGGCGTGCTGGACGCCTCCCTGCATGGCGCGGCATTATTGGACTTGGGCATCAAACAAGACCCCGAAGCGGTGACCAAATATCCGTGGGCGATCAAAAAAGAATCCACCGACGAAACCCTCCCTGCAGGGACATCCATGCTGGAGGTATTCGACTCCATCGGCATGGGACGTTCCTTGCTGATTCTCGGCGCGCCTGGCTCTGGCAAGACGACCATGCTGTTGGAACTCGCCCGCCAGTTGGTTGCACGCGCCAGAGAAGACGTCACCCAGCCCATTCCGATGGTGTTCAACCTCGCCTCGTGGACAGAGAAACTCACGCTCGCCGATTGGCTGGCGCAGGAGTTGAACAACCTATACAGCGTCCCCCGCAAGACCGCGCCCGATTGGGTGAAGGGAAATAAATTGCTTTTGCTTCTGGACGGCTTGGATGAAGTGCGGCAGGAAAACCGCGCCAAATGCGTGGAAGCGATCAACGCCTTTAGAAAAGAATACGGCTTGACCTCGCTTGCCGTATGCAGCCGCAGTCAGGATTATGCAGACCTCAACACAAAATTATCCTTTGAAGGCGCAATCGAAGTCCAGCCGCTGACGCAAAAACAGATCACCGAATTCTTCAACCGCTTTGGGAAAGAGATGGCAGGTATTAAACAGGTTCTCAAAAGAGACAGCGCCCTGCGTGAAATGGCGGAGACGCCGTTGTTTTTGAGCATTATGATTATGGCATATCGGGATAAGCAAGAGGTGGATATTTGGGTGTTCAAAGATGAGAATGCACAGCGCAAACATCTTTTTGATACTTACATTGGGCGCATGTTTGAACGTCCCCGCTCAATGACCATATCTTTGCAAAAACAGAATTTATTGCACTGGCTGTCATGGCTCGCGAGTAAGATGACTGAGCATTCTCTGGTTGCATATCTATTTGAGGACATGCAACCAGAGTGGCTAGATAAAACGAAACAGACACAACAATATAAACTTATACGAAAATTAAATATCGGGCTGATTTTCGGGTTAAGCATCGGGCTGGTTGTTGGGCTGATTTTTAGGCTAAGTAACGGGTTGATATTTGGGCTAATGTTTGGGCTGATGTTTGGGCTACTTAGCGGTCGGCAAAGGATTTCCACCGTTGATTCTTTATCCTGGAATTGGAACAACGCGAGAAAAGATTTGCTTTTGGGGCTAAAAAAAGGATTATTTGTCTGGCTAATTTCTGGATTGCTTGTCGTGTTGATTTCTGGGGTGAGTTTTGGGCTGATGTTCGAGGGTGGCGGATTGCTTGACAGGCTAATTTTGGGGCAGATGTTTAATCTGGAGGTTGAAAACGGACTGTATGAAGGATTAATTGGTGGGCTGATTTTCTGGCTGATTTTCGAACTGAGTATCGGGTTAAGAGGCGGATTAAGTATACAACAGGTAAATCAAACAATATATCTTGGGCAAAGGCTTATTTTCACTGCAAAGAGTGCCCTTTTTGCCTTTCTACTTTTCGGGTTGCTTGGTGGACTGATTATTGTGTTTCTTGGCAGTCTGACGTGGGTTTATTCCGATTTGATTGTACGGCTGATTTTTGGACTGATTGGTGGACTGCTTTTTGGATTATGGGGCGGGCTAATTTACGGTGGACATACTATCATTCAACACTACACCCTCCGCTTCATCCTCGCCCGCAACAACCTCCTTCCGTGGAGACTCGTCCCCTTCCTCGATCACTGCGTTGACCTGATCTTCCTGCGCCGCGTCGGTGGCGGATATATCTTCATCCACCGCCTGTTGATGGAACACTTCGCTGAAATGTACGTGGAAGACAATGCCTAAATTGCGTGAACTCCACGCCCTACTCAAAGCCAAAGATCCATCCTACGGATTCGGCGGTCTCATCCGCGCAATGAACAAACGCCAGGAATTCCTTTGGGTTCACGAGAAGTTTGCGAGTGAGCATTAGAATGAACGGCGCGATTATTGCTGGTGATGAGAACGAAGTGAAGAAGTAAAGCGATTAATACATCCCTGACTTATATGGAGATTACAATGCCCCACCTTTTCGACCCGCTCACGATCAAAGACATCACCTTGCGGAACCGCATTGGCGTCTCGCCGATGTGCATGTACAGCTACTCCGATGG
>CAILWD010000402.1 GCA_903837815.1 uncultured Chloroflexota bacterium
ATCAAGGCGATGAAGACCATCATCACGACCTGGCTTGACTCTGCGCCGATCAACGTCATCAGGAAGGCGCCAACGACCAGCGTGGCTGTGCCAACCACCCCCAGCCTGCGGTGGCCGACCTTCAGAATCAGTCTCATCCCGACGACGCTTGCACCCACCCAGCCCAGCAGCATCGGCGTGATGGTGATTCCGGCCTGGGTGGCGCTGGTCCCCATCACCGACTGGACGAAGAGCGGAATGAAAGAGACGCTGCCGAACATTGCGCAGCCGGCAAATATGCCGTGCGCAACCGCCGTGGAGAAAAGGCGACTGCGGAAAAGTCGAATTGGCAACACGGGATCAACGGCGCGGTTTTCGACCCACAACAAGGCGAGGAAGAGGAGAAAGGCGGCTCCGATCAAAAGCCAGCTTTCGAGCGTGCCAATATCCAACAATCCGAAGAGCAGCGCGACCACGCTCGAAGTCAACAATGCCGCGCCGAGGTAATCTACTGCGGGTCTTTCGTGAGGGTGGGCGTGTTCCTGCCACCCAAAAGCGACCAGCGCCGCCGCAAGCAGACCGGGCACCACATTGATGTAGAAGACCCAGTGCCAGGTGAATTTATCCACGAGGAAGCCGCCCAGCAGCGGACCGACAATGGAAGAGACGCCCCAAACCCCGGAGAAGAATCCCTGCATTTTGGCGCGCTGTTTCAGGTCGAACATCTCGCCGATCAGGATGAACGCCAGCGGCTGAACTCCTCCCGCGCCGAGTCCTTGCAGGGCACGCGCGGCGATGAGTTGGGTCATGCTGGTCGCCAGTCCGCTCAGGATGGAGCCTGCGAGGAAAAGCGCCATCGCGCTGACATAGATTTTGCGGCGACCATAAATGTCGGAGAGTTTGCCGTAGAGCGGCACGGCGGTTGTGGATGCCAGCATGAAGGCCGAAAAAACCCACGAGTAATGTTCCAACCCGCCCAGTTGACCGACGATGGTCGGCATGGCGGTGGCAACGACGGTGGATTCCATTGAAGCCAGGAACATGCTGAGTAAAATGCCGATGGTGACGAGTATGACGCGGTTACGTGACATAAAATCCTTTCAGTACGGGTAAAGGTTTGGCAATCATACTCCAAAGTATGCGCGTAAAACACGCCAAACGATTTCTTCAAAAAATGGCGTTTTTGCAACGCAGACCAAAATACTTCGTGTAGTGAAGTTGCCGGAGCCATATATTCCTGGCGTATTTGACCTGCAAAAAGCGACCTTTGCCCATATCTTCACAAATCTGTGCTTTGCGCCGGTACAGCAACTTCAAACCTAAAACCTCAAGGACTTACGCAAAACTCCCGGAGTCTGCGTGAATTGAAAACCATTAGCAAAAACTCGTGAAGAGTAGCGGAGATTTGGCTGACGTTTTTCCTTCCTCAAATTTGGAATTGCCGCATTTTTTATTGACGAGTCTTCGTTCTTCGTGGTATCATTCGCCCGCTAAAAAACCAGCCAGTGAAAGGCTGGGTTTGTTTCATACATTAAGAGGAGCAGCATATCAGCGCTAACGAGTTTCGAGTAAACGAAGGCATCCGCGTCGCGGAAGTTCGCCTGATTGGTCCCGATGGCGGGAATGTGGGTGTTGTGCCCATCCGCCAGGCTCTGCAAATTGCCCGCGAAGCCGAGTTGGATCTTGTGGAGGTTTCTCCCGGGGCAACCCCGCCTGTTTGCCGTGTGATGGACTTCGGCAAGTTCATCTACGAAAAGGCGAAGAAGGAACGCGAAGCCAAAAAGGCCCAGACCAAGATCGAGGTCAAGGAAATCCGCCTGCGTCCCAAGACGAATGAAGCCCACCGCGACTTTAAGGTCGACGATGCCCGCCGCTGGCTGCATCAGGGACATAAGGTTCGCGTGACTGTCAAGTTCCGCGGACGCGAAATGGACTACCCTGAAATTGCGCTCGAAGATTTGCGCGAGATTGTTCAGGACCTCGTCGATGTGGCAGTTGTCGAAGTCCCGCCGCAAATGGAGGGACGGACCATGCTCGTGGTGCTGGCTCCCGCCAAGGCTGGAGCAAAGAAGAAGGAAAAGGGCGAACAGGCTGAGGCGAAGAGCGAAGCAACTCCTGCCGCCCAGTAAATTTGAAAAAAGTTGATCGTCCGCGGGCTGTCATTCCGCGGTCAATTTTGTGAAAGGAGTAAATTAGAAATGCCTCGCAAAGCAAAAGCAACCGGCAAATTCAAGCTGAAGACCCACAAGGCAACATCCAAGCGATTCCGCCTGACAGGCTCCGGCACACTGGTGCGCACCAAAGGCGGCAAGAGCCATCTGCGCCGTCGCACGTCTGACCGCACCAAGTCAGTATTGAGTGAAATGATCGTGGTGCAGGGTCGCAAGTTCGTCAAGCGCATCAAGCAGCTTGCCCCGCACATGGAAGGCTAACCTTCCGGTCATCGAATTGATTTTTTTATTTGCGGCTTTCGGGTGTGCGCAACTGGCATGACCTGCCGACGCCCGCGAGTTTGCAGGAGGTAAAGAAATGCGTGTAAAGGGAGGCCCGCAAGGGCATCTACGTCACAAAAAAGTTTTGAAGATCACGAAGGGCCAGCGCGGCTCGAAGCACCTGCTTTTCAAGCGTGCCAACGAAGCCATGCTCAAGAGCCTGTGGTACGCCACCCGTGATCGCCGCGTCCGCAAGCGCGACCTGCGCAAGTTGTGGATCGCCCGCATCAACGCTGCCGCCCGTCTGAACGGGACCACCTACAGCAAGTTGGTGTCGGCGATGAAGAAGGCAAACATCGAGCTCAATCGCAAGATGCTTTCCGACATCGCGGTACGAAACCCGCAGGCATTCGCCGCGGTTGTGGCAAAGACCAGATAATTTTTGTAGGGGCGGATCAACGATCCGCCCCTACATTATTTAACGGGGGTAAAATAAAACCATGAACACCATTTTGAAAGAACGTATTCTCCCGACGGGACAGTCCCTGCAAATTGCGCAGGGCGATATCACCACGGATGAGGTGAATGCAATTGTCAATGCAGCGAATGAGGATTTACAGCACGGCGGCGGCGTGGCTTGGGCAATTGTGCGGCGCGGTGGCGATGTGATTCAGAAGGAAAGCGACCAGTGGATTCAACAGCACGGGGCGGTTTCTCACGCGAACCCAGCCTGGACCTCGGGCGGGTCGCTGCCTGCGAAATACGTGATCCACGCTGTGGGACCCATCTGGGGCGACGGCGACGAGGACCGCAAACTCGCGGATGCGGTCGCAGGCTCGCTGCGTGTGGCGGACGAATTAAAGTGCGAGTCTATTTCCATGCCAGCCATCTCGACGGGAATCTTCGGCTTCCCCAAAGAACGCGCGGCGGGAATCATCTTTTCGTCCATTGGAAAATACTTCGCAAGCACGCCTCCTCAAACTTTGAAAACTGTTCGCATTGTTTTGTTCGATGATCCGACCGTTAAAGTTTTCCTTGATAAATGGAACATGGGTTAATGGTTCCTGATACCCATTTCCACTTCCATTAACCATGATCCATCATCCATGATTACCTCTCCCCACAACCCAAAACTAAAACTCATCCGCGCCTTGCAGGGACGGGCAAAAGAACGCCGCGAGGTGGGAGCCTTTGTGGTGGACGGAGTGCGTTTGGTGGAAGATGCGATAAACGCTAATTGGAATTTTCGATTTGCGTTGTTCGACGAGACGATAAGCGAGCGTGGCAGGTTGAACGTTGAACGTTTAACGTTAATCGGTGTTGATGTTGAAGAAATCTCCGCCAGTCTGATGAAGTCTTTGAGCGAAACCGAAACCCCACAGGGCATTCTTGCCGTTCTTGAATTAAATCAATTACCAATTACTAACTTACCAACTTTCATCCTCATCCCCGATCAAATCCGTGACCCTGGCAACCTCGGCACCCTCCTGCGGACTGCGGCTGCGGCGGGCGTGCAGGCTGTTTTGCTTCCTCCCGAAACCACAGATGCCTTTGCGCCGAAGGTCGTCCGCGCTGGGATGGGGGCGCATTTTCGGTTGCCAACCCGCTCGATGACTTGGGAGGAGATTGGGCGATTCTGCGAGTCAGCGAGTCAGCGAATCTATCTGGCAGACATGGACGGGCAATCCTGCTGGGAGACTGATTTGCGTCAGCCCGTTGCACTGGTCATCGGCGGCGAGGCGGATGGGGCAAGCGAGTCCGCAAGGAAATTGGCGAACGGGAAAATCGCCGTTCCGATGAAAGGCAATGTCGAATCGCTGAACGCAGGTGTGGCGGGGTCAGTGTTAATGCTTGAAGTGGTTAGGCAAAGATGGAAAGAAAAATAATTCTTATTTCCTGCGCAAGCAAAAAACGCTCCTGTCGTTCGAAGGCAAAAGATTTATATGTCAGCACGTTGTTTCAATTAAACTTAAAGTATGCTTGTTCGTTGAATCCCGATGCCGCTTATATCCTTTCAGCAAAATACGGATTACTCAGTCTCGAAACAGAAGTTGAGCCTTATAACTTGACGTTAAATAATATGAGCAATAACGAAATAAAAGAGTGGGCTTTGATTGTGCTCAACCAACTTGGAGAAAAAACAGATTTACTCAATGACCACTTTATATTCCTTGCAGGCGATAAATACAGGAAATACCTGATTCAGTCTCTGAGGTTCTATGAAGTGCCGTTAGAAGGGCTTCCAATTGGAAGACAACTACAGTATTTAAAGAGGAATGTGTGAGTAAAAATTGCGAGCAACTGCATTTATTATTTTCTTCGCAGAAAATATTTAAATTCCCTTTTAATCCTTCAAAACTTCCGAACAACGGGATATATATCCTGTTTGAAGATGGGGAATTTGCACATGGAACAAGAAGAGTAGTTCGTGTTGGCACTCATACCGGGAGAGATCAATTAAGGTCAAGATTACGGCAGCATTTCATGCAAGAAAATAAGGATCGCAGTATTTTTCGCAAAAATATTGGCAGGGCATTATTAAAAAAGGCAGAAAATCCTTTTTTGGAGAAATGGGAATTGGATTTGACCACAAGAAAAGCAAGGGAAAGATATAAAGGGCAAATAGACGATCAATATCTGATATCTGTCGAAAAAATGGTTTCTGATTATTTACAAAAACATTTTTCGTTTGTTGCTTTTGA
>CAILWD010000403.1 GCA_903837815.1 uncultured Chloroflexota bacterium
CGCCACTATTTTGTCACAATGACTTATCTGGCAAAAGGAAACCTGAAGTTATCGCAAGAGCTCGCCAGGCATGAAAGCATCACCACCACCAATCGCTATGCCCATTTTGGCAGTGAAGCCGACAAAGCCTACGATGAAATCTTCAACAAAAAGAAATAGCCTCCACTTACCAATTACCAACCTCCTCTGCCTTCCGCTCCACATATTCTTGATACACCTTCATTAGCCTTTTTGTCCACTCCCCCGCTTTCCCCTCCCCTACTGGATTTCCGTCAATCGAGACAATCGGAACGATTCCGCGCGAGCTGGAGGTGAGAAACGCCTCGTCGAATTCTTCGCCGACATTGGGCGGGCGATATTCGATGGACATCCCCTCCCCTCTCGCGAGTCTCAGCACGGCGCGGCGCGTGACGCCGAGCAGGATCCCACTGCGGGCGGTTATCAACTTAACGTCATTGAGAGCGAGCGAAGGCGAGCGAAGTAATCCCCTACTGGCGACGGGAGATTGCTTCGTCGTCGCTACGCTCCTCCTCGCAATGACATAGAAATTTGAAGTCATCCCCTCCAGAATTTTCCCGTTGTGAGTCAGCAAGACCTCGAACACATCGCCTTTGACCAGTTTCCTCTGCGCGGCGCTTTTGGCGATGAAGTCTGTGCCTTTGATTCTTGGATCGCTGCGCGAGACACCAGAGGTCACAGCGTGGACTCCGTTTTGGTAAACAGAATCAGGCAGAGGCGCGAAGGGTTGGATGCCGACGTAAATTATCCCATCGTCCTTCGTCAAAATCAACCGAATCCGCGACTCGTGAGGCAGGTTGATTTTCGCCAATTCGGCGAGTCGAAGCCTGAGGGTGGATTCGTCCACCGATGGGACAAGTCCCAGCTCGAGGGCGGGGACATACAGCCTTTGGATGTGCGCGTGAAGTCCCAGGACTTTTGTCCCACCCGCCAGCGTGCTGAACGTCGTGTAAAAACCATGTTGCAGCCCGCGAGTCATCTCGTCGAGAGACTTTGACTGTGTTGGATGCGGCAGGTTTCCCGCTTTTGTAATTTTGAATGCGACGATGGACATGAAAGAGATTCTACCGCATCTGTGTGCGCTGAAATAGCCACACTCCCACGCCGAAGTACAACGCCGTAAGAATAACCAGCGCGGACAATTCATAAAGCACATCGCCAAAGCCAGCGCCGAGGGTGAAGATTTTGTTGAGCGCGACGACGGCATGTGTGGGCGGTAAAAAGTCGGCGATTGCGATTCCCCTGCCCGCAACCGTAAAGAGGTTGAAGCGCGGAAGTGGAAAAGCCGCGCTTGTCAGGAACATCAAAAAGCCGAGGGGAAAGTTGGCGATCACAAAAGCCTGTGAGACTGTCTTCGAGAAGCAAGCCACGATCAAACCGATGCCGATGATGGATAGGCTGGTGATTGTCGCCACCACAAAAGCCAGCCACAGCGGACCCTGACTGCGGAATCCGAATCCAACCGCTGTGATAAAGGTCAACAGGACAGAGCCGACCGAGACCGACGCCAGCCACAATGTTGTTCCGCCAAGATATTCAAAGGCTGTCAGCCGTGTCAGGCGCAGGCGTTTCATGGCTCCAGTTTCGATGTCGCGAGCAGGAGTCATCGCCGCCTGGAAGACCATCAACACCACAGCCAGAACCAAAAGACCTGGCACGTAATTTTCAAACTCAGTACGCGCGGCGGACGAACCCAGCGGAATCTCCACCAATTCAACTGGACGCGCGGCGGAAGTGATTTCTTGTGTATAAGCGTCGGCGACGGTCATGGCCATCACTGCCGCCACGGTGTACGTGGGATTGGTCAGGTCGCCGATAAAGGTCAGGTCGGTATTTGCAGACGTGGCACCTGAGCGAAACGCCGAGAGGCTTTCAGAAAAATCTTCGGGGATGATGACCAGCGCGGCGGCTTCTCGGTTGCGGAGACGAGTCTCGGCGTCGGCGCGGTCTGTGGCTTCGATCACGCGCAGCAAGGAGCCGCCGTTTTCGTACGTCAAGCCTTTCAAGCCGTCCATCACATCCACGCCCGCAGAGAGCGTTGTGCCATCTGCTTGCATGGCAGGGACATCCTGATTAATCACCAGCACGCCGTACGAAGTCGTCCCGCTGGCACCTGTCATCATCC
>CAILWD010000404.1 GCA_903837815.1 uncultured Chloroflexota bacterium
GTGCACAGCAAACTGTCGGAAGACGGCAAATTCTTTATCCTCGACGTACTCGCAGAAGATGCTCTCGGACGCAAATTCAATATTGAGGTCCAGATCGCACTGCCGGCTGGAATGGCCGAAAGAATTTGCTGCCGTCCAACAGTTTGAGCGCAAAAGTGAAGCGCCCGAGGTTGTCCACGCGCTGGGGCTGGGCGGTGCCGTTGAGCGAGATCATCGCGCCGGGTTCGGTCACGCCTTCGATTTGAAGGGCAGGCGTGTTGACGCTCATCCCTTCGGGGATGTTTGCGAGTTGGACGGTGGGCGGCTGGGTGTCGACCTGCGCCTGTGTGCTTTGCGACGTGGAACGCATCGTCCCCGAAGCGATGACCTCGATACGATAGAAGCCGTCGGGGACAACGGAGCCAATGTCGTTGCGCCCGTCCCAGGTGAGGAAATGCTCGCCAGCGGATTCGTTCTGCCCGTTCGCCAGCGTGCGGACGACGTTCTGGTTGCTGTAAACCTGCGCGATGATTCGGGCATTGTCTGCAAGGCGGTAGCTGACCGTGAAGATGTCGTAACTGCCATCGCCGTTGGGCGAGAGGAATTGTCCCTGCGGCGAAAGGCTGAGTTCGGGAATCTGCATCCAGTCGGCAACAAAGGTGATGGCAACGATCAAGACCACCACGCCAATACTGACGGCGGTGGTCAGCACACCGGGGGTGAGGGTCACGCCCGCACTTCGGCGTCGCTGTCGCATTCGGAGAGGGGGAGGGGTCTGTTGCTGCTGATATTGCATATTAGAAGTACAAGTTTAATCCAATTCCAGCATAATGAGGTCGTCAGATTTGTCGTCGACGGGCGTGTCAGGCAGTGGCGGGACGGGCATGGCGGCGGGGGCATTATCCACGTCGAGTTGAATCGGCGCGGACTGCTGAACGGGCGCGGGCAGGGGATGTTCAATGAAGTGCTGTCCGACTTCCAATAAAACAGAAGCAATGAATGAAAAGAAAAAGGCAAAGCCCATTGCGGTCTGCGCTTCTTTGGCGATGGGAAAACCAAGCCAAAGATTCAACCCGACCTGTAAAGCCGTCAAAACCAACATCCCGCCGCCGATAAGAAAAACACTCGACTTGGGTCTGGAAAGTTGGACAAAATCCTTTTCGTTGAACATGCCGACCATCCAGCCGACAAACGCCCACAGCGCAACTTGCAGCGTGTGAAAAAGCAGGGTCGAAGAATCAGGCGAGAGCGGCAGGAAGAGGATCTGGAAGGTCTCCAGCGAATTGGCGGAAGTAAACTTCGCGATGGGGTTGGTCAGAATCGGCAGGACGCCAATCAGGTTGAGCAGGTCCGGCACGAGGTATGCCAGGCTTGCAACCACTTCCATCCACAACGCCGCGAGACCGCCCATCAATGCGCCGCCAGCGGGTCCCCACCACAAGCCGCCTAGCACGGGGATTGTCCACGCGAGATAGACGGCGTTCAAGAGCGGAGCGGCGAGAGTCATCAAGACGCCGCCGAGGTTTTGGATGAAGGCATGTTGACCGATGACCGCAATCGCCAGAAAGACGACCGCAAGATAAATCGAGACGAGATAAAGCGGATAGGCGGCGGCAAGCACAGCGAGAAAATAGCCCGCCACTGGCGAGCCGATACTGATGAGGAAGACCGCAACCACGATGACGATTCCCCAATCGGGCGGGTAGGATGGGATGAACCACATCAAGCCGTAGAGCAAAACAGCCAGCCCGGCGGCGGTGATGATTTGTTCCACCATCCCCAAGTTGCGGCGGAGAAAACTATGGAAGGGATAAATCGTTTTCATAACGTATTGCAAGACTTTTGAACCGCAAAGCACGCTAAGATCGCAAAGAAAACCATTAAAGCTTGGCGTCCTTCGCGCTCTTCGCGGTGGAAAGGTTTGAATTTCATAACTCAATCTGCCGCAGGTCGGTGGCGGGCGGGAGCGGCGTGGGGGCGTTCACCGCAGACGCAGGGCGGGAGTGAGTCCGCGCCCAACTGCGCAAGCTGTTGATTTGTGTTTCCATTGTCTGCGCCAGCGGCATGGTGGCTTTGATCGACTTGACGAGGTCGGCTTGGGTCAGGTCGTGTCCCGCCTCGAAGGCGTCGTACAACGCCGAGATGACCACCTGCTCGATCTCTGCGCCCGAAAAGCTGTTGCTGATCCGCGCCAGTTCGTCGAGGTTGAAACCCAGCGGGTCGCGTCCGCGCTTGGCGATGTGGATGGCGAAGATGTCGCGCCGCTCGGTCAGGTTGGGCAGGTCGATGAAAAAGATTTCATCGAAGCGACCCTTGCGCAGCGCTTCGGGCGGCAGGACGCTGATGTCGTTGGCGGTGGCAATGACGAAAACGGGCGCGGTCTTTTCCTGCATCCAGGTCAGGAAACTGCCGAAGACGCGGGCGGTGGTTCCAGCATCGGAGAGGTGCGAACTGGCAATGCCAGCCAGACCTTTTTCGAGTTCGTCGATCCACAGCAGGCAGGGCGAAACGGACTCCGCGAGGCTGAGTGCCGTGCGCATGTTTTGCTCGGAGGAGCCGACCAGTTCGCTGAACAGCCGTCCGAGGTCGAGTCGCAGCAGCGGAAGTCGCCACTGACTGCCGATGGCTTTCGCCACCAAACTCTTGCCTGCTCCCTGCACTCCAAGCAGGAGCAGCCCCTTCGGTTCGGGTAATCCAAACTGGCGGGCGCGTTCGCTGAAAGCCAGAGAGCGCTTCGCCAGCCATTCTTTCAGCAGGTTCATCCCGCCGACGTATTCCATGTTCTCGTCGGCTTCAAAGTATTCCAAAATCTGCGAGCGGCGGATGATTTGTTTTTTCTCAGCGATGATGACATCCACGTCGAGCGAGCGGGTCATCACCAGCGACTTGGCGAAGACGTTTTCGGCTTCGGTGCAGGTGAGACCCTGGGCGGCGGCGAGAATCTTCTCGTGTGTCTCGTCGTCCAACTCCACTTGCATCCCGCTGACCTCACGCGCCGAACGCACCACGCGCTCCAGCGACTGGGTCATTTCATCCGCGGAGGGCAGGGCGTAATCCAAAACGGTGATGTCTTTTTCAAGTTCGGCGGGGAAGTACAAAAGCGGCGAGAGGATGATGAGCGTCTTGCGGCTTTCTTTGAGGTGATTGGTGATGTCACGCAAGCGGCGGACGATGACGGGTTGGTCGGTCAGAGGGTGGCGGTCATCGATGAAGGGATGGAAATCCTTCAAGACGAAGATGGCGGATTCCTGCGAGGCGGAGATGATATCCAACGCCCGAAGCGGGGAGCAGGACGATGAGTCTGGGACGACCCCATCGTAGCCGTCGAGCGAGAGGATGCCGTCGGTGATGCTCCAGCCGTAGAGCTTCTTCCGCAATTGTCCCGCCACCTGACGCAGGGTCTGCTCGATGCGGCGTTCCTCCCACGAAACGATGTACAGGATGGGATATTTGGCACGGATGAGGACGTTGAGTTCGTTTTCGCGGGAAGTTCGGTTGCTGACCATGATGGAACGAATGTTAACATAAGAAGGAATCAGCGTCAATCAACGGGGGAGATTGGCAGGAAAACTCAATTCTCTCATGCTTCTTCGGCGGTATTCGATTATGATTAGACGAATGGATTTCAAAATCTCCAGACAGATGCATACAAACAAAGTCGGAACATAAGGCTTCTGACTTTCGTGGCTAACAATTTTTTTAGAGCGCCCTTTTGTGGCTATGTGATTGATTCTGACGTTTTAGGGTATAATTCCATCATTCTCAGGCAAAATCTTGCAACAAGCTTCATGTTTAGATAGGTGTCTTATGGATATCTCGGCTCGTTACACAAAAATCGAAAAGACAATTGAAGTCAATGCAGGCATCATCGTGCTGGAAAATCCGAGTGGATTTCCGAACAAGGACACCAACCTGTATCTGGTCAGCCATCGGGGGGAAATCGTTTGGAAGGCGGAGAAACCCGATCCCTACACATCCTTCTCGCGTGTCAAACTTAATGAAGACGGCGAAACGTTTTCAGCCTACACCGTAGGCGGACATGCCTGCGAATTCGATTTGCAAACAGGGAAATTGATCAGTTTTACACGGCTTCAATAACAACCCCCCATTCTGACTTAAATCGCTTGCGGCGACAACTTTCATCATGGAACACAAAATATGTTCATTCAAGAGAATCGTACAAAATCCAAACTGAAAGCTGGTCAACCGACCTACGGCGTGATCTCCACTTCAGACGATCCGCAACTGGCTGAAATATACGGGCTGGCAGGCTTTGACTTTTACATGCTGGACGCGGAACATGGACTGATCGACCCCGTTCAGGCGGTCAATGTGATTCGGGCTTGCGAGCGCGTCAACATGACCCCGCTGGTGCGCGTCGGTCCCCGCGACCCGAAGCTTGTCCTGCAATACATGGACGCGGGCATGATGGGCGTGATGATGCCAGGGACAGAGTCCGTGGATCAGGTCAAAATGCTGGTGGATGCCGTGAAGTATCCGCCAGTTGGCAAGCGCGGCATGGGATTGACGCGGGCTTCGGGTTATGTAGCTACGGGGGATAAAGCCATTGAATACATCAACTTCACCAACGAACAAACGATGATCATCCCGCAATTCGAGGATGCCAGTCTAATCGACAAGCTTGATGAGATGACTTCCCTCCCCGGCGTGGACGTGGTCGTCGTCGGTCCGCGTGACCTCTCGCTCAACATGGGATTCCCCGACGGAGCCAATCACCCCGAAGTGCAGGAGATGATCGACCGCGTGGTGTCCGTCTGCAAGAAAAACAACGTGGCGGCTGGGATTACGGCTGTCTCGCGGGCGGATGCGGCAAAGCAAGTCGCTCGCGGCATGACGATGATTTTGGCGATCTCGCAAATCGTGGTGACGGCTGGTGCCAAAGAATTCCTGCCTGAGTAAAACCGTGGAAAAGCCCCCATTCGGATTCGTCCTCGTCTTCCTGCTCTTTAGTTTGCTGTTCCTTTCCAACACATACAAGCTGTGGTTCAAAACAGACTCGTATTACCGGGACATTTACAACAGCCTGACCAACGAGAAAACCCCTTACCCGTTCAAGAATTTCTTCCTAAAGCGGCTGGAAAACCGCAAGCGCTGGGAAGTGGAGCAGAAGATTTTTAGCGCGATTGGGTTTGTGGCAGTCATCGGCGCGGATGTGTTGGTGATAATCTCGTCATTGCGAGGGCGATAGCCCGAAGCAATCCCTAATTCGATGGCTGAGATTGCTTCGTCGGGGCGAGCGCCCTTCTCGCAATGACGGAGAGAAGAGAGACATGAAACGAGAACTTCATCCTTGTATTTACATCATGACCAACAAATACAACAAAGTTCTCTACACAGGCGTGACCAGTAATTTGCTACGAAGGGTGACCGAGCACAAAGACAAAACCGTTCCAGGGTTCACGAGTAGATACAACGTGACAAAACTGGTTTACTACGAAGAGTACGCAACCATGGAAGAAGCCATCGCCTGCGAGAAGCAAATCAAAGGCGGCTCAAGACAAAAGAAAGTTGACATGATTAAGAGCAAGAATCCTGAATGGAAAGATTTGTACGATGAGTTTTTTGTCTAGCTCTCTTCTCGTCATTGCGAGGGCGATAGCCCGA
>CAILWD010000405.1 GCA_903837815.1 uncultured Chloroflexota bacterium
CATCGAGATGCGGCAGATCGGTCCGCGCGATGTAGCGAAATTACTTGGCGGCATGGGTGCCTGCGGCCTGGAGATGCGCTGTTGTTCGAAGTTCCTGACCGACTTCTCCCCCATCTCGATCAAGATGGCGAAGGAGCAGGGCATCTCGCTCACGCCAAACGAAATCACCGGCATGTGCGGACGCCTGCGCTGCTGCCTGATCTACGAGTATGAGCAATATGTGGAGGCGCGCAAGACCCTGCCCAAGCGCAACAAACGCGTGGTCACGCCCAAGGGCGAAGGCAAGGTGATCGACGTGCTGCCAATGAGCGACAAAATCATTGTGCTGATCGAAAGCGGCACCGACCGCCCGCAACAGATGACCTTCTCCCGCGAAGAAGTCCAGCCCTGGGATGAACTCGAAGCGCTCAAGCGCAAATCGCAGGCGCCGTGCGACCGTCACGAAGGCGGCGAATGCGACTGTGGCGATAAAAAAACACAACAGCCGCAACAGCCGTCCCAGCAGCAACAGCAGAAAAAGAAAAGATAACTTTACGAATTACGGATTACGAGTTAGGTAATCCGTAATTCGTAATCTGCAAAGCCATGACCCTCCAACCCGAAAACTGGGACTCCCCAAAAAATATCCTCGTCATTCTGGCCCACCCCGACGACCCCGAGTTTTTCTGCGGGGCGACTTTGGCTCGCTGGGCGCGCGCTGGTCATCAGATCACATACGTGCTAATGACCTGCGGGGACAAGGGATTCAACCCCGCCACACATCCCGAAATGACTCCCGAAAAACTATGCGGACTGCGGCACACGGAACAACTCAACGCTGCAAAAGTCATCGGCGCGAAGGAAGTTTACTTTCTCGACCTCGCGGATGGATACCTCGTCCCAAGCCTTGACCTGCGCCGCGATGTGGTGCGCGAAATCCGCCGCCACAAGCCCGACATCCTTGTCACCTGCGACCCGCAAAACCTGTTCGCCCAATACGGCATCAACCATCCCGATCACCGCGCCTGCGGACAAATCGTGCTGGACGCCGTCTTCCCTGCCGCGGGAAATCTGGTTTATTTCCCCGAACTTCTCAAAGAAGGCTTCGCGCCGCACATGCCCAAGGAAGTCTGGTGTTCGCTCACCAGCCAGCCCAACGTGACGGTGGATGTGACCGACACCTGGGAAGTCAAACTCAAAGCCATCCTCGAACACAAGACCCAAATCCCCGATGTGGACAAACTCATCGAGCGCATGAAGCCCCGCCGCACCGAAGACAGCACGGACGAAAATCCGCGATATGAAGAGAAATTCAGAGTTGTAAAATATAGTTAACAAGTGGGCAGGTTGGAAAGTTTACAAGTTCAACCTGCAAACCTTCCAACCTTCAAACCTGTAAACGGAGTCCCCATGACCGACCTATTCAACGAAGCCAAATCCCTCTTTCCCTACACCCAATCCTTGCGGCGTGACTTTCACATGCATCCCGAACTTGGATTCAAGGAAATTCGCACGGGCGGAATCGTGGCGAAGGAACTCGAAGCGCTCGGCATCGAAGTGACCAAGGGCGTCGGCAAGACGGGTGTGGTGGGATTGCTCGAAGGCGGGAAGCCCGGTCCAGTCCTGTTGCTCCGCTTCGACATGGACGCCCTGCCCATTCTCGAAGATACAGGAGCAGAATACGCCTCGCAAAATTCAGGCATCATGCACGCCTGTGGACATGACGGTCACACCGCCATCGGGCTGACCGTTGCCAAAATTCTGAACGCCCACAAAAATGAAATTGCGGGCACGATCAAGTTCTGCTTCCAGCCTTCCGAGGAAGGCTTCAACGGTGAAGAAGTGGGCGGCGCAGAAATGATGATGAAGGACGGCGTGCTGGAAAATCCCAAAGTGGACATGTCCCTTTCGCTGCACCTGTGGAACGAAAAACCGCTCGGCTGGATTAATGTCGCCAAAGGTCCCGTCATGGCTGGCGCAGAAGAGTTCAAAGTCAAGATCATCGGCAAAGGCGGACACGGAGCAATCCCCGAAGCGGCAGTTGACCCCGTCGTCTGTGCGGCGCAAATCGTCTCGGCAGCGCAGACCATCGTCTCGCGCAATGTCTCCCCCACACAAACCGCAGTCGTCAGTTTTACGATGATCAACGGCGGCACGGCATTCAACATCATCCCGCAGGAGGTGACGATGGAAGGCACCATCCGCACCTTCGAGCCACGGGTGCGCGAAACAGTTGTCAGGCGTTTTGAAGAACTTATAAAGGGCGTGGCATCCGCGATGGGCTGTCAGGCGGAAGTGAATGTCAATCGCATCTCGCCAGCGCTGATCAACGCGGACGAAGTCACAGCAAAGGTGCAGGATACTGCTAGTCGCGTCCTGCCGCAAGCGACGCATGACAACAGTCCCTATCTGACGATGGGGGCGGAGGACATGGCATTCATGCAGGAAAAAATAGCTGGCTGTTATTTTTTCATCGGCTCGAACAATGCGGAGAAGCATCTCGATTACGGTCATCACCATCCCAAATTCGATTTCGACGAGCAGGCTCTTGTCAGCGGAGTGGCGCTCATGTCGGCTGCTGTGATGGACATTTTGAAATAAAATAAGGGTAGCATGAAACACAAGCGGAATGTGGCAATCGCGATTGTTTTGACCACTGCGGCGGGATTCCTGGCCCTCCAAAACGTTTCCGCGCCCAAGCCTGATTCGGCTCCCCCGACTCTGGCGGCGGCTGAGGCTGTCGTCACCGAACCGCCCACCGCCGAATCCTGCGCCTTCGTCTGGGCATATCACGACGTGCCCGAATTGACAGAAAAATTGGATGTTGCTGTTAAAGCCATAAATCCCGATGCCAGCGCGCGCGCGCAGTTATTCGGTGAGGACTGCGTCTACGCCGACGGCCATTCCACCTTTGGTGCGATGGAAACGGATTTTTATGTCCGCTCGCCAGTAGACGACTTGACCGATGAGGAAGATCTTGGAAATTGGGTCGCGCAAATCATGCCAATCGTGTCCACAATCCCGCGAGAGGAAATCCAGGGCAATTATGGCTTCGTGGAATTTTCAAACGCAGACGGGCAGGTGTTTCTCCGCGTGCCGATTCAAAAATATATGAATGAAGCGCAAGGAAAAACTGGCGCAGAACTGTTTCGCATGTTTAATGGCGCACCGTAGGGTTCGTCTTATATTAACCTGCTCCACCAAAAACGCCCCCAGCCGCCAGATTTGGCGGTTTTTTTGTTCTTGACATCCAGCCAGATTTACCATATACTATATTTAGTAAAAACTAAACATTCTAAAGGATAACCATGCCCACTACCCTCCCCCAACTGAAAAAGGATTTCACAGAAGGCTTAAGCCAGATCAGCCGCTTTTGGGGATTCCCAAAAGGCATGGGATCCATCTTCGCCGTGCTGTATCTTTCGCCTGTTCCGCTTCCACTGGATGAAATCGTCAGCCAGACCGGACTCACCAAAGGCGCGGTCAGCACCGAGGTACGCACGCTGGCGCGCATGGGGCTTGTGCATCGCTCGTCCAAGCTTGCCGACCGCAAGGATTACTACGAAGCCGAAAGCGATTTCTACAAGTCCATCCGCTCGATTTTGAAGGAAAGGCAAAACAGCGAGTTCGACCGCGCAGTTCGCTCGGTGAGCGAAACGCTGGCAAAGCTCGATGCGGGAGAAGTCAGCGGCGACAAGGAGGAAGTCAAATTCATCCGTCAGCGTGTGCAAGCTTTGCAGGATTTCTTCGATGCATTGGACAGTCTGACCCGCGCCGTGGTCAAGTTGGAAAGCCTCGGGCTGGGCAACGTCAAAACAATCTTATCGGTATTGAAGTAAAGGAGACAAAATGAAAATAGCGGTAACTGGAGCATTCTCATATTCTGGCAAGTACATCACTAAACGTTTGCTTGCCAAAGGTGAAGAAGTCATCACCCTGACCAATCACTCAAACCGTCCCGACCCATTCGATCGAAAGGTTAAAGCCTTTCCGTTGAACTTCCAAAACGAACAGGAGTTGACCTCAAACCTGCACGGCGTGGACGTGCTGGTCAACACCTACTGGGTCCGCTTCGATAAGGGAAACAACACCCAGCCGCAAGCGGTCAAGAACACGAAAATTCTGGTGGATGCGGCGGTCAAAGCTGGCGTCAAGCGGATCGTCCACATCAGCATCACCAACCCTTCAGCAGATTCACATCTGCCCTACTTCTGGGGTAAAGCTGCCAACGAAAAAGAGGTGATCGACTCTGGCATGAGCTACGCGATCCTGCGACCGACCGTGTTGTTTGGCAAGGAGGATGTCCTCATCAACAACATCGCCTGGCTGTTGAGAAGGTTCCCCATCTTCGGTCTACCCGGCGACGGCTCTTACAAACTCTCCCCCGTTTACGTGGATGACCTTGCCGAACTCGCTGTGGATGCTGTGTACAAAAAGGAAAACTATGTTTGGGATGCGGTCGGTCCCGACGAATTCAGCTTCAAGGAATTGGTGGAGTTGATCGGAAAAACGATCCGCGCCAGCCGACTGCTGATTCCGCTCCCACCCCGACTAGCATTGTGGGCAGCCCAATTCCTGAGTCTCTTTGTAAAAGATGTTATGTTGACCCCCGAGGAAGTGGACGGACTGATGGCAAACCTGCTCATCTCCAAAGAGCCGCCGCGCTCGCGTTGCGAGACCAGTCTGCGGAAATGGCTGGAGGAAAATAAGTCCACCGTTGGAAGTCAATACGCATCTGAACTGGCAAGGCATTTCTAAAAAAAGCCCCGCTCAAAGCGGGGCTTGTCAATCAATCTATTTGGACAGCACCCGCGCAACGCGGACTATCCATGCAGCCGTAATATGTTTTGCCAATCCCTGAACCATTGCGTTCGAAACGAAGCACCATCATCTTGCCGCAGATGGGACAATTGGGAACGGCATCGTTCGGGCGTTTAATGCGCATGGGAATGGTTCCCCCCACCTTTGTCACAGTCAACTGAAAGAGGGTGATCACTTCAAACGGGTCATAGGACTCTTTGGATGGGACATGCACCAGGGGCAAACCGGCATCCGTAAACAAGTCTTCCAGAAACTTGTCGGCTTCGCGCGCTTCGCCTTTCGAGATCGGACGCACCAACTCGACACCAAAGACAGGCGTCAACGAGTGTCTGTCGCACAGCAGAAAATCGACGTGTTTTCTGAATAGCTTATTGAAGAAATGCACGTTTTCATTTGGGCGGACAATATAGAAGATGTCATTCAACGATACCTTCGGGCAGATAAAATATCGCTCTCCCATTAATTGATTTAATAAACGAAAAAGAGCCAGTTCTGTAGAAGCCAGAAACGGCTCACGCAGCCTGTAAGGCAAATGTTTTGTATCGGTCTCTGTCATAAACCCACCGCCATGATAAATTGACCAAGCCAGCCCAATGAATGAAGCCATTATATTGCAAGATGGTCAAAAGAAGAAGGTGGCATTCCCGCCAACCCATTTCAGCCACGATTGTGAGTTTTCTTTTTTGGAGTCAATCGTTATTGAATGAACGTGCCGTTCCTCAAGTCGGCAAGGGTTTGCTTGATTTCCTCCGGTGTGTTCATAACGAAAGGTCCGTAAGGAACGATGGGTTCCTTGAACGGCGCTCCTGCAATCAGCATGAAGCGGACGCCGCTTTCGCTTTTCACTTCGATCTGATCGCCATCGTCGTCAAAAACCACCATGCTGACAGATTCAATCGCCTGCTCCCCAAATTCTCCGACACCTTCGAAGACGTATGCCAGGGCGGTGTGTCCGCTTGGGATGGGGTAAATAAATTTCGAAGCAGGAGCCAGATTGACGTCCATGTAAAGGGGGGAGGCGGCGATTTCGGTCACGGGGCCGCGAATCCCGTTCACTTCTCCAGCCACGATTCGAATGGTCGCCCCCTCTTTTTCGATGACGGGAATGGTGGATGATTTGACTTCCTGATAGCGGGGCTGACCCATCTTCTGCGCGGCTGGCAGGTTGACCCAAAGTTGAAAGCCGTAGATGTTTCCGCTTTCGCCACGACGGGGCATTTCCTCGTGCAGGATGCCGCGTCCGCTGGTCATCCATTGCACATCACCGGGGCCGATGATGCCCGCGTTGCCGAGGCTGTCGCGGTGACTGACGGAGCCGTCGAGCATGTAGGTGACGGTTTCGATGCCGCGATGCGGATGCATGGGAAAACCGCGCAGGGGACCTTCGAGCGGGTTGTTGAAGGCAAAATGGTCGAAGAGCAGGAAGGGGTCGTATTCGTTGCTGGCGCGGGGCGCGATGGAACGCCGCAATAAAACGCCTGCCCCCTCCAGGACGAGTTGAGGTTCGATGGTTTGGGAGATACTTCTAAGTTTTTTCATGCTTTTCTGACGATCCGTCTTGTAACTTTTTTACAAGCCGGGTATCATATTATTGGGTTGTGAAGGAAATTACGAGATAAATAAATCCCGAGGAGTAGAGAATGCCTATTTTTGAGTTTGTCTGTACTGAATGCGAGAAAAACTTCGAAGACCTTGTGTTGAGCCTGAGCAGGATTGACGAGGTGGTCTGCCCTTCGTGCGGTGGGAACAAGGTAAAGAAGAAGATGTCTACGTTTGCTTCCAAGCCTGCGGAGGGGATTGGCTCCTTTTCTTTGGGTTCAACCAGCCCCTCCCACTCATGCGGCACGGGCAGTGTCTGAGGACATTAACCCCTCAGCCGTGCGCTGATCTCAAATAAAAGTCCCGCTTCATCGGCGGGACTTTTGTTTTTCTATTGTACCTTTCCCAACAGGCGCGGATACCAGTACCATAAAATGTCAGCGACGGGTTTGCTGTGAATCGAGGTGGATTTGTCCTGCAATGCGGCAGGCGGATAATATCCGCGACTGACGAAGCCGCTGATCCATTGGCGGGAGTTCATTGCTGTGAGCATGGCTTCGTAGATATCCGCCTGGGTTTGCAGGTTGAGGCTTGCTGTTCCGATGTCGGTGTTGGGTCGGCTGAGCAAAGCCCAATCGAGACAGCCACCCGAACCGTCGGGGATGCATCCTCCTGCCGCGCCAGCCGCCGAGGGGTAGGAAACGGCGAGGATGATGGGTTTGTTCAACAGCGAGGCGAGCGGCGAAATTTCATTGTCGAGCAGGCGTCCCGCTTCGTTGGCGAAATCCGTTTTGGTGGCGCTTGGGTTTGCGGAAAGGGTTGCAGACCAGAGCAGGTAGACCCCATCCACATCCCGAAGGAAATCGAGCGGAGTTTCGAGTGTGGCTTTTGTATAGGGCAACGCCCAGAGGACTTGCCCTGAGAAATGCTGGCGGACTTCCGCAATGATGGATTTCCATTGCGCTTCGCTGTCTGCGGGGAGGTTGGACGGGGAGCCGTCTGCCAGTTTGCCGCCGGGCATGGCGGGTGAAATCCAGTCGCCGCCGAGGATGAGGGTTTGCGCCCCGGATTGAGCGGCAAGGTCGGCATAGTTGACGGCGAAGGCGCGATAGCGGGCGTACCATGCCTGCCACCATTGCGCGTCGCGGGGGGCGTTTTGCCAGAAGGTTGCAGCGTTTGCTGGAAAATGTGGGGTGGGGAACAGCGCCACGTTGAGTCCCAGACCACGGGCTTGCGAGACCATGATGGCGGAATCAATCCACAGGGGATCTTGCCCGGGAGCGGGGACAAATTCCAGCGGGGAGACGGTGGTGTAGGTCCAACTGGGGGACAGGATAACGATGTTGGAGCCAATCGCCTGCGCGTTGAGAAGGGCCTGGGGGATGTAATAAGACCAGTTGGGGCGATAAGTGGGCTGGAATTCGACACCCGCCATGAATCCGCCGGTGCGCGGGGTGATGCTTGCGCCGACGAGGGTGACGGGTTCGGGATTCTCGAACCACTTCCACGAGCCAACCGTATCTTGAATATCCTGTCCCAAAACGCTGGTGGCCGCCTGCCTGCCCGTTGGAGAAGGTCCGACGGTCTGGACGTCGTCGGCGCTGCCGCATTGTCCGTTGCGACAGTAGCGGTATGAAAACGAGCCGAGAATGTTGAGCGGGCTGTAGAGTTTGTAGGCCCAGCGGTTGTTGCCGAGGGGCCACATGGGAACAGGCTCCATCCAGCCGAAGGTGTTGAACTGGATGTAAATGATGTCGCTGGGAAGGGTGACGGTGGGAACGGTGACTTCAAAGAGGATCGGGGAGTCACCCGCAGACCATGAGATAGCCACATCTTGAAGGGTGGTATCTGCGGCAGGCACAATTAACTCGCGCAGGTTCCATGTCCCATCCGCCTTGTATTCTGCATTCCAGTAACCGTCGCCGAGGGTGTATTTGTATTGGATGTGCGCCCCGGCAGGCAGGGCAAGGGTGACGGCATACCGTCCGTCGGGTTGGAGGCGCATAATTGGCATTCGGTCTGGGCTGGCGCTGACACCGCCCTGCAAATCGGCAAAGGTGTTGCCCAGTTGGAGGATGTTTCCTGCAATCCGTACCGGCACGCCCGGCACGGTGGTATCTGGGACGGTGACCATAAAGGTGATGTTGACCAGCGGCAGGGGTTTTACCCTCACATCCACAACGGTGGTTTGCCCTCCTCCTACGGTTGCGCCCTGTTGGAAGGTCTTGTACATCCCGTCCATGGCATAGACCAGCAGGGTTTGAGTCCCTTCGGGCAGTCCGTTGAGTTCGAAGCGCCCCTGCGAATCGGTGATGGATTGCATTCCACCGGCGGCGACCAGCATGTTCGGCAGGGGCGAACCCGTATCGATGTTGGTAATCTGCCCCATGATCGTCCCCGTCGGGCGGGCATAGGATTTGTCGCTCCAATCTGAGATCACATCCCGCACCTCGGCTGGGCCTTCGACCAAATACATGCGGTAGCGGACTGTCCCACCGCGGTTTGTGTCTTCCATCGCCTGTATTGCCCCGCGCCTCACGTAGCGGTATTTGACAACCGAGTCGTAGGGCAAAGGGAGCGTGGCTGTGTATGTCAATGAATCGCGCGCGCTCATGGGATACTGCGTGGCGTTCAGCGAAAGCCCCGTCACCTCGTCCAGGATGGCGATGGCAAGGGTCTCATTGGGTTGGAGCGGTTCGGGCAGGGTGGCCACGAAGGTGGTCTGTGCCGCAACCATGGGCGTTGGCGATGGCACGACGTTTACAGGTGTTTGCGTGGCAGTCGCGTTGCCGAGCGGGTTTTCAAATAACGAAAGAGTACATGCCTGCCCGGTGAGGACAAGCAGGAGCGCCGCGGTGATGATGCGGCGGAGCGGTATCGATCTCTGTTTCATTCTCTCTCCTCGAAAAAAAGACTTCCGCCCTAGTCTGCTTCTGCCGCTCTGGCTTTCTTCTCTTCTTCGGTTTGTTTCCGCTTTCGCCCGGCGTAGGCGAGATAGCTCAACCCGATGCTGAAGAAATAGAGCAGGATCAGCGGCAGCATTACCAGTCCCTGGTTGAAGAAGTCGATGGTCGGCGTGACCATGGCTGCCACAATGGCGATGATCACAATCGCCAGCCTCCATTGATCGGCGAGCGCTTTCGGCTTGACAAATCCGAGGGCCGACAGGACATAAATAACCAGTGGAAATTCAAAAGACAGCCCAATCCAAAACATCAGCCCGGTGACAAATGAATAATAGGTCTGTGGGCGCAACTGGGTTTTGACATCCATGAACCCG
>CAILWD010000406.1 GCA_903837815.1 uncultured Chloroflexota bacterium
CGGCGTCGATGTTCTGATCGTGGATCGCGGTGATTTTTGTTCGGGCGCCAGCGCAGCATCTTCGCACATGGCCCATGGCGGCGTTCGGTACCTTGAAAATGGTGAATTTCGCCTGGTGCGGGAAGCTGTACAGGAACGGAACCGCATGATCCAGAATGCGCCGCATCTGGTCAGGCCCCTGCCGACAACGATTCCAATGTTCAAAAGATTGTCTGGTGTACTGAACGCGCCCCTGAAATTCCTGGGGATTTTGGATAAGCCGGCCGAGCGTGGCTCGCTGATCATAAAGCTCGGCTTGATGATGTACGACGCCTATACAGGTAGTCAGCGAACCGTGCCGCGGCATCAATTCTATTCGCGTTCCGAATCGCTTAGGCGTTGGGGCGAGCTCAACCCGGAGATCGTCAATACCGCGGTCTATTATGACGGAGCTATCTTGAATCCGGAGCGATTGGGGATGGAGTTGATCCTGGATGCGGAAGCGGAGAATCCCAATGCGCGCGCTCTCAACTATGTCAGCATGGTTGGTGGTACGAAGGATACGATCATTTTGCGAGATGAGATGACCGATGAAACATATGAAATCCAGCCAAAACTATTGATCAATGCGGCAGGCCCGTGGATCGATTTTACAAACGACAAGCTTGGTGTCTCGACGCGTTTTATCGGCGGTACGAAGGGTTCCCATCTTGTTTTGAATCATCCGGAGTTGCGCAAAGCGATCGGCGAGAACGAGTTCTTCTTTGAGAACAAGGACGGGCGCATTGTATTGATCTTCCCATTGTTTGACCGCGTGTTGATTGGCACTTCAGATACCCCGATCGAGAATCCGGATGAGGCCCGTTGCACGGACGAGGAGATTGACTATTTCCTCGGCATGCTGGCTCGTGTCTTCCCGAATCTGAAAGTCGGTCGTGAGCATATTGTTTTTCAATTTTCAGGTGTTCGACCATTGGCACGAAGTTCGTCTGCAAAGACAACCGGCCAGATCACGCGTGATCACGCCATCGAGGTCCTGAGCGGTGATTGGACCAATCTCAATTTCCCTGTCTACTCGTTGGTCGGCGGTAAATGGACATCTTTCCGGGCATTTTCCGAACAGGTGGCAGATAAATCCCTGACGGTTCTTGGGAAGTCGCGCCAGAAGCAGACCCGCGACCTTGCGGTCGGCGGTGGTCGAGGTTATCCGCGCGGGGAGGAAGAATATAAACGCCAGCTTGAAAGTTTTGTAGCCTGGACCGGGCTCTCATTGGAACGCGTACGCATGCTTTTTGAACGTTATGGTACACGTGCTGAGGCTGTTGGCAATTTCATTAAACGCGGTACGGACGAGATGCTCAAAACTTTGCCCGGTTATTCCCAGCGTGAGGTCATGTTCCTGGCTAATCATGAAAAAGTGTTGCATTTGGATGACTTGCTCCTGCGGCGAACCATGCTTGCCATGTTGGGAAAACTGACAAGGGATATTGTCAATGAACTGGCAGAAGTTGTCGGTGATGCCCTCAGTTGGGATGCAGAACAAAAAAAATCAGAGGCGACGCGTGCGGTTCGCATCCTGGCAGACAGGCATAACGTCCAGTTGTGAGACGGACGGGTATAATAGCAGTCCGTATGAATTGTTCTGTTGTTGTACCCGTCTATCGTGGTGAAGAAACGCTCGTTCCGCTGATCGAGCGTCTTGGAAAGGTATTACCGACCTTCGCTGAGCTTTACGAAGTGGTGTTGGTCAATGACGGGAGTCCCGATCGAAGCTGGGAAGTAATAGAAGATCTTGCCAGGCGGCTTCCATGGGTGCGCGGGGTGGATTTGATGCGAAATTATGGCCAGC
>CAILWD010000407.1 GCA_903837815.1 uncultured Chloroflexota bacterium
CAATCGGGCGCGTCAGTTCCTTCAAAAAACTCAAAGAGAAAAACCCCGGCCTGATTATCAATTTAATGGGATGTCTGGTCGGCGTGCGCGGGGCGGAAAAACTCAAAGCACGATTGCCCTATGTGGACGTTTTCTCCCCGCCATCTGACCCCGGTCCGTTGATCTCACACCTCACCCAGGGCGAAGTCCACTCGATGGAAGATGCCGAAACCGCCCGCCGCTTCCTGATGCTCGACGAAGAGTTGATTCTCCCCGCAGCCGAGCAGGGAAAACTGATCAGCGCCCATGTGCCGGTGGTGTACGGTTGTTCGCACGCCTGCACGTTTTGCATCATCCCCTCGCGGCGCGGCGGAGAACGTTCCCGTCCCGTCGGCGACATCGTGGCGGAAATCCGCTCTCTGGCAAAGCAGGGCGTGAAAGAAGTGACCCTGCTGGGGCAGATCGTTGACCGCTACGGCAAGGACGTCCCCGACGGGCCCAATCTCGCCGCCCTCCTGCGCTTGATTCACGAAGTGGAGGGGATCGAGCGCATCCGCTTTTTGACCTCGCACCCAAATTACTTCGGGGATGATCTGATCGACGCGATAGCCGAACTGCCGCGAGTCATGCCGCACATCGAATTGCCGATTCAGGCAGGGGACGATAAAGTGCTGGCAGACATGAGGCGCGGCTATACGCAGCAAGATTACCGCGACCTGGTGGCTAAAATCCGCGCGCGCATTCCCAATTGCTCGATTGCCACCGACATCATCGTCGGCTTCCCCGGCGAAACGGAAGCGGAATTCATGCAGACCTATCAAGTCCTCGCCGACCTGAAACTCGACGTGGCGCACCTCGCCCGCTACTCGTCCCGCGAAGGAACCGTCGCCACCCGCAACATGGAGGACAATATCAGCGACGAGGAAAAAATGCGCCGCTTCCGCCTGCTCGAAGATTTGCAGGAAAAAGTTGTCGCTGAGATCAACCAAAAATATCTCGGAGAAAAAGTGGAAGTGCTGTTCGAGGAAAAGGTCAAGAACCGCTGGAAGGGACGCACCCCCACCAACAAAATCGTCTTCGTCGAAACGGACGAAGATTTACGCGGCAAACTGCTCCCCGTCGCCGTCACCTGGGCGGGGCCGTGGTCGATGCAGGCGGTATTAAAGTAACCGAAAGATGACAGCCACTCTCTTCGCGAAAGTGGCTGTCATCTTTTTTATGGGCAATCGCCGCGCAAACATTTTTACGTTTTGAGTTTTTCGATCTTCACCGCCGAGGCTTTGAACTCCGGCGTTTTCGTCACCGTGTCGCTGGCATGGTTGGTAAGCCAGTTGGCATTCGAGTCGCGGAAGTGAAACGCCATCCACACCAGTCCGGCAGGGACTTCCCCAGTGATCCGCGCCTTGACCTTGATCGATCCGCGCCGCGAACTGACTCTCACGTATTCCTGATCGGCAATGCCAAGCCGCTGCGCGTCGAACGGGGAAATATCCACCGTTTCCTCGGGCGACATCTGGTCGAGACCGGCGCGGGAGGTTTGCGTCCGCGTATGGTAGTGGAACAACCGCCGCCCGGTGCTGAGCATGAACGGATATTCCGCGTCTTCGACCTCGGCCGGAGGAGTCCACTCGATGCCTTTGAGCAGTCCCTGCCCGCGGGTGAATTTTCCGCCAGCGTGCAGGAACTTCGTTCCGGGGTGATCTTCCGTCGGACAGGGCCACTGCAAGCCGTCCTGTTCGATGCGGGAATATTTAATTCCCGCCAGCACCGGCGTAAGCGGGGTAACTTCGTTGTCCCAGATTTCCTGGGCGCTGTTCGAGGGCCACTCGCTGCCCATGCGCCTGGCGATTTCCTTCATCACCCACCAGCCGGGTTTCGAGATACCGGGCGCATTCTTGACCTTGCGCACGCGGCTGACACGCCGCTCACTGTTGGTGAAGGTGCCGTCGCTTTCGCCCCATGCCGCCGAAGGCAGGATGACGTGCGAGAAGCGCGTGGTTTCGGTCATGAAAATATCGAGGGAAACTAAAAATTCCGCCGAAGCCAGTTCGAACTCCACGTGGGCGATGTCTGGCTCGGTGTTGGCGACGTTCTCGCCCATGATGAAGAGTCCGCGCACGTCTTTGGTGATTAACCCGGAAAGCATATCCGGCATGAACAAGCCGGGTTTCTCGGGCAGTTTTTCCACGCCCCAGGCTTTGGCAAATTTGGCGCGCGCTTCGGGGTTGGCCGCGCTCTGCTGCCCTGTCAGTGAGCCTGGGACGGCACCCATATCGCCGGCGCCCTGGACATTGTTTTGTCCACGCAACGGATTGACTCCACCGCCTTCCACGCCAAGGTTGCCCAGCAACATTTGCAGGTTGGCAACCGAGAAAACGTTGTTCGTGCCGGAGGTGTGCTCGGTCAGGCCGAGGGTATAGCACAACATCCCCGGACGGACGGAAGCCATCATGCGCGCCATCTCGCGGATGGTCTCTTGCGGGACGCCGGAGATTCTGGCGGCTTTCTCCGGCGGATATTGCAGGATAGTCGCCCGCATTTCGTCGAAGTTCGCACAGTTCGCGGCGACAAATTCCTTGTCGTATAAATCCTCTTCGAGCAGCACATGCATGATCCCGTTGAGCAGGGCCACATCCGTGCCGACCTTGAGTTGCGCAAAGATATCTGCTTCCTGCGCGAAGGCGGTCTTGCGCGGGTCTGCGACGATTAACTTCGCGCCTTTTTTCAATGCGCGTTTGACGAAGTACGAAGCCACCGGGTGCGCCTCGGTCATGTTCGTGCCCGTCAGGAAGAAAAGTTTCGCGTTTTCGAATTCGCTGAACGAATTGGTCATCGCGCCAGAACCAAAGGTGATTGCCAGACCGGCAACCGTGGGAGCGTGTCAGACACGGGCGCAATGGTCTATGTTGTTTGTGCCCAACGTCTCCCGGAAGAGTCTTTGCATGTAATACGAATCTTCGTTGATGGTGCGCGCGCTGCTCAGCCCAGCCAGCGCGTGAGGGCCCGACTCCGCGATGATCTGTTTGAACTTCGAGGCGACGAGATCGAGCGCCTCGTCCCAACTGGCTTCGCGGAAGGTTTCGCCTTCGCGGATGAGCGGAGTCGTCAGGCGGTCTTTCGAGTAGATGTAATCAAATCCATAGCGGCCTTTGACGCAGAGTTGACCCTGATTTGGCTGCGCGCCTTCCACGCCGGTGACCCGGACGATCTGCTGGCCTTTCATATGCAGTTCCAATTGACAGCCGACCCCGCAATATCCGCAGGTCGTGCGGACGATGTTTGTCTCCCAACGGCGCGCCTTGCCCACAGATTTCTTTTCGATGAACACGCCAACCGGGCAGAGTTGCACACATTCGCCGCACTGGACACAGGAGGATTGACCCATCGGCAAGTCGGCGTCGCAGATGACTTTCATGCCGGAGCCGCGATAGCCGAAGTCAAGCACATTGTTGACCACCAGGTCGTTGCAGCCCACGATACAGCGTCCGCACTGGATGCATTTATTTGAGTCGCGGGTGATGAATGCCGCCGAGTCATCGCGCTCTTCGTATTCTTCGACAAGGAAGGCAGGCGTCTCGATGCCAAGATGGTAAGCCGCATCCTGAAGTTCACAGTCGCCGTTGACCTCGCACGACAGGCAGTCGTGATTGCCGTTCGCCAGCAGCAAATTGACCACCATCTTGCGGGCATCGATCACCCGCTGCGACGCAGTCTGGATTTTCATCCCATCAGTCACCATAAGCGAGCAGGAAGTTTGCAGATTGCGCGCGCCCTCCACCTCCACCACGCAGACACGGCACATGCTGGCGGGACCTGTCCTCGCGTGATAACAAAGCGTCGGGATATACAGCCCGTTCTCGCGCGCCACTTGCAGCGCGGTCTGTCCATCTTTGAATTCAAACTCCTGTCCGTCAATGAAAATAGATTTGTTCATCGTGGGTTTCCTTTGAAATGCGATACGGTTAAGAATTGATAATCTTTGAAGTAAAGAGACAACGCAGTGCGTTTTTCCGGCCGTCTCTGTGCCTCATTGGCTGGGCCGTTGACTTATCGAATCAACGCTTCGAACTCTGACTTAAATTTGGTGACCATTGCCAAAATCGGCAGCGAAAATGCCTCGCCGGTCGGGCAAATGGTCAAACCAGGAATGGTGCGGCACAAATGGGCGATCAAGTCGAGGTCTGCCATCTTCCCGCGTCCTTCGACCAGCCCGCGTATTTTGCTCTCGATGACGTATGATCCTTCGCGGCACGGCACGCACTGCCCGCAAGACTCATGGTGATAGAACTCGATGGTTCGCAGCGCCAACTCCGGAATGGACACCGTGTCGTTGACGACGATAATTCCGCCCGAACCGAGCGACGTACCCGCCTTTTGACATGAGTCGTAATCGAGGCGCAAACCTTCCGCCTCCGCCGCGGTGAGGATGGGAACCGAAAGTCCGCCAACAATCACGCCTTTGAGCGTGCCCTTCACGCCGCCCGCCGCATCGAGGATGGTTTGCAACGGCACCCCAAGCGGATACTCGAATACCCCGGGCTGGTTGACATGCCCCGAGACGCCAAAGACTTTCGGACCGTAATTGTTGGGAATGCCGATTTGTTTAAAAGTTTCCGCGCCATGTCGGAGGATGTACGGCACGCTGGCCAGTGTCTCTACATTGTTGATCACAGTCGGGCAGCCATACAGGCCGGAAGTGGCGGGGAAGGGCGGTTTGGCGCGCGGGTTGCCGCGTTTTCCTTCCAACGATTCGATTTGCGCCGTCTCATCGCCGCAAACGTATGAACCTGCGCCGCGGTGGACAATGATGTCCACATGATCGAGTTGCCCATCAATTTTAGCCGTGGCAATGGCAACCTCGAGAATATCCGCAATCCAGGCAAACTCGCCGCGAAGGTAAACAAACGCCTTTTCCGCGCCGATGGCATACGCGCTGATGGCGATTCCCTCGATGACCAGGTGCGGGTTGAAATCCAGAATCTGGCGGTCTTTCAAGGTTCCCGGTTCTCCCTCGTCCGCGTTGCAAATAAGGTAGACCGGCCGCGAATCATTTTTGGGCAGGAAAGACCACTTCACCCCGGCAGGATACCCCGCCCCACCGCGTCCGCGAAGTTGAGCCTCCTTGACCTCGTCGATCACCTCTTCAGGCCGCATGGATTTGGCTTTTGCCAGCCCCTCGTAGCCGCCGTTCTGCTTGTAGAATACGAGCGTGCGGCAGTCGGGTTGGGTGCGGTCATTCAAGAGGATTCCGCATTCGGAGTAAACAGTCATCGACGGATCGTTTTCGGGCCATTGCCCATGTCTCAACGCCGCAATGAGTTGGTCAACCTTTTCGACGTTCATATTCTCGAAATATCGCTCATTGACCTGAATGACCGTGCCTGTCGTACCCGAAGCCAGGTCTTGCACGACAGACAGGGTGAACATCCCGTCTGAGGTGGTCTCGCCGGGGGCGATACCAAGCGTCTGCTGGAGGTGCGCCAGAATCTTGTCTGCGCCATGCAGGAAGCCGGGCACGCAGGTATCCACTTGCAGGTGATATTTCCCAACAGGCTGGTTATTAAACAGGGTGTAATAGGTGGTAATTCCATACACGCGACTCTGGCTCATGCCCATCGCCCTGGATGCCGCCCCCACGGCTTCCGCGCTCAAATATCCCCCGTTTTCCGCCTGGATCCATTGCAGGATGGGCAGGGTTGCCGATTCCTGTTTGGGATATTTCCTGGCGATGCTTTCCATCTTTTTCCTGTTGATCGTTTTCATAGACTCTCCTCTGCTTGCGTCGAAACAATAAGGTGCGCAACTTGCGCCGTGCTTTAAAACCTGAAACGAAGATGAAAGCAAAATAATTGCCGCATTATAGCAAACTCCCGTCAATTTTCGATATACACCTTGCGGGAAGACTTGCCCGGAAACGAAATGTTTTCCATTCGCTGGGTATAATGGTGAAAAATATATCTTGTACGTGATTGCGGCAGCTTAAAATCTGATCGCGGAGAACTCTCACATGACTTGTTCAACAGCAATCATCGGCGGCGGACCAGCGGGGTTAATGTGCGCCGAGGTATTAATTCAACAGGGGATGAAAGTTGACGTGTATGATTCCATGCCGTCTTTGGGACGCAAGTTTTTGCTGGCAGGCAGGGGCGGGTTAAACCTGACGCACTCGGAACCTTTCGAACAATTCATCTCACGCTACGGAAAAAGAGAAAAGGAAGTTGGTAAATGGTTAATGGCGTTTTCGCCCGGCGACTTGCGCGAATGGGCGGCAGGGCTTGGAATTGAAACCTTTGTCGGCACTTCGGGGCGGGTCTTTCCGGTTGGGATGAAGACCAGTCCCCTGCTGCGGGCATGGCTCAGGCGGCTGGCGGATTCTGGAATCAACTTTCATTTGCGGCACAGGTGGGTCGGGTGGAATGCAGACAACTCTTTGAATTTTCAAACGCCCGAAGGGGAGAAAAAAGTCAACGCAGATGCGGTTGTCCTCGCTTTGGGCGGCGGCAGTTGGTCAAGACTCGGCTCGGATGGGGCATGGGTCAGTTGGCTGAATCAGGCTGGGGCGGAGGTGAATCCGCTCAAGCCCGCCAACTGCGGATTCGACGTCCGATGGAGTCCGCACTTTCAGGAAAAGTTCGAGGGTCAGCCGCTCAAATCGGTGACGCTGACGTTTGGAGAATTCCATCGACAGGGCGAGTTCATCGTCACCCAAGACGGCGTGCAGGGAAGTTTGATTTATGCGGCGTCAGCCATGCTCCGCGACGCAATCGAAGCGGAAGGCGAAGCCGTCATCACGCTGGACATGTCACCAGACCGCAGCGAGGAATGGCTGGCCGAGAAGTTGTCGAAGCCGCGCGGCTCGCGTTCGATGTCGAGTCATATCGAAAAGACGATTGGCTTGAAGGGCGTGAAGATGGGACTGCTGCGCGAGTTTATGCCCAAGGAGGATTTCTCGCGCCCGGAGCGGGTGGCGGCTTTCGTCAAGCAGATGCCCATCCCGTTGATTTCTCCGCGCCCGCTGGATGAAGCCATCAGCAGCGCGGGCGGCGTGACCTTTGAAGCGCTGGATGAAAACCTGATGCTGCGCTCGAAGCCCGGTGTTTTTTGCGCCGGCGAAATGCTGGACTGGGAAGCGCCGACGGGCGGCTACCTGCTGACAGCGTGCCTCGCCAGTGGTCGCGCGGCGGCGTCAGGAGTGTTAAAATGGATGCAAATCATTAACTAAGGAAAGGTGACCCATGGAAGACAGAATCAAGATTCAGGAATTGATTGCCCACTTTGCCAATAGTTTCGACGTGAAAGATTGGGACGGACTGCAATCGTGCTTTACCGAAACCATTCTTACGGATTATTCCGACCTGCGCGGCACGCCACCCGAGAAAATTTCGGTGAAGGAATATGTGAGACTGCGCCGCGAGGGACTGGCTCCGTTGAAGATTCAACACCTGGTAAGCAATTACGAAATCAAGTTCATCGACTCGGTCACCGCTTCCTGTCGCGCTTCGATGGTCGTCTGGCGGCAGACGGAAAAGGAGAGTTTCACCACCCACTGTATGTACACCTTCAAGTTGGTTGAAGAAGGCGCAAAGTGGAAGATCAGCGAGATCACACAAAAGGTCTTGTGGAACGAGGGGACGCCATCCATCTATAAGGGTGCGAAGAGTTAGGTCATGCAAACCTCCGAAGTCTTTGAGACTTCGGAGGTTTTGAATCGGGTCTCAAACGCAAACAGGAGCGTCGGGATAAATCCCTCGCGCGTGACATGGAAACCCCGCACGCTGACCCAACGAGTCCGAAAGATTTTCGCGAAATGAGGCAGGGCTTTACCGCCCCACTATGATAAACTTGCCGCCAGTAACCAAACTGGAACGCGCAATGAAACAATCCCTGCAAACTGCATTCAAATCCTGGCTCGGACTCACCCTGCTGGTTATCGCAAGTCTGGTCGCCATTTATCTCCGCAACGGCATGACGGGGCTAAATCTGTTCATCCAGAACTGGCCCCTGTCCACATTGTCTGTGACTTTGGCTTCCACCGCCTTCGTCTGGCTGTTGGCGGGCGTTCTGCTTTATCTGCTTGCGGACGGGAAAATCCACAAGGGGAATCTCTGGCTCACTGCCGGATTCTTCCTTGTCATGTTCATCTACCTCGGCATCCTGCGCGAACGCTTCCGCTACGGTGACTATCACTACTATCTCGACGCCGCGACCGCCCTCGCCAAAGGTCAACCCCTGCCCGACAGTTATCTCTACCTGCCGCTCTGGGGAGCGCTGCTCCAATTCCTCGTCCCGCTCGGTGACCAGGGTTTCATGATCGTCCTGTGGATCGTCAACGTCCTTGCCCTCGCCGCTTTTTATTTTTTACTCGTTACCATCCTGCAAAGATATGGCTTCTCAAATCACCTTGCCATCGTTATCACCGTCCTCTTTTTGCTCATCAACACCCCCCTCATGCGGACGTTGGGATTCATCCAAGTCAACCTGCTGACTTTGGATTTGATTCTGCTCAGCCTCGCCGTTTACCCCAAGCATGAGTTCTTGTCCGCGCTGGCGCTTGCTCTGGCTGTTCACCTGAAAACTTCGCCCGCCGTTCTCGTCCTCGCCTTCCTGCTGGAATTCAACTGGCGCTGGCTGATTTGGTTCGCGGTCAGTTTCCTCGGCATCGGGCTTTTCCCCGTCCTCACAAACGGCGTGACACTCTACCAGCAATTCCTGACCAACACCTTCCTGCTGACCCAGATCCCCGACACGAACTTCCACGACACCTCCTTCGACTCCTTTCTGCGATTCCTCAATCCCTTCTTCGGGATTCAGATCGCGCAGACCCGTCTCATGGCGCTTGCCGCAAAAGCCTTGCTCCTGCTTGCCTCCCTCGCGGTGATGGCACAATCCGTTCGCAACCAATCGTTCAGCAAAGAGAATCGCCTGCTGAACGCCATCCCGCCGCTATTCGTGCTGATGACTCTCGCCTCGCCCATCGTCTGGGATCATCACGGGCTTTTCACGACGCTCACCTTTCTCCTCATGCTCAAACGCATCCACGCCCCATCCGCATGGACATGGTTTGGCTTCGCCTACTTCCTCGAATTCGTCCTGCCCTCCTTTGACTTTTTCCCCTGGTCGTACGGTCGCCTTATCGCGCCGCTGATCGTCCTCTGGCTGATGTGGCGCACCGCGAAGAACGACGAGTCGCCGCTCATCGCCTCCGCAAATCAATGGCTTGCAAAGCTTACTGGGTAGCGCATGAAATCAAACGAAAGTCAAAATGCTCTAACCACTGAGACACGGAGGCACGGAGCTTTTAATTGGTTTTCTCGGTGTCTCTGCGCCTCCGTGGTTAGTTTTCCCTCGCCATGAAGAAACATCTTTCCACAATTGTCCTTGCCTGTATCCTGCTTGCTGGTTTGCTGACCTTCAACCAGTACGGCGAAAGTTGGGACGACCGCTCGCTCCAAAAGTACGCCGCCAAGTCCATCAACGCCTACGTTACATTTCCACAAGACGGCAAAGTCAACCTCACGCCCGAAGACCTCGGCTACTACGGTCCCGCCTACGTGATGGCAGTTGACCTGCTTTCCCGCGCCCTCAGTTTCCTCCCCTTCCCCCTCCCCGACCTGCGTCACCTGATTTACTTCCTCACCTACTTTGCGGGCGTCCTCGCCTTTCGTTCGCTTGCCAAACGCTGGCTGAGCGATCTCCCCGCCCTCGGTGCAACCGTCCTCTACGCAACCCAGCCCCTGCTTTGGGGCCACGCCTTCATCAATCCCAAAGATACACCCTTTCTCTCCCTCTTTTTGATTTCGCTTGCGCTGGGATTTAATTTTTTTGACAAACTGCCCGTGAAGTCGAGTCCACGCCCAAGCCGAATCCAATTACTTCTCACCGCGCTCTGGGTTGGTTCTGTTTTCTCGTTGTTCATCTTCACCGAAAGCTTTCACAACCTCATCACCAGCCTCGTCCAATCCGCGCACAATGGCAACACAAATATCATTTCCCTCATCGCCTCAGACATCCTCACCGCAAGACCAGAAATTTACATCCAAAAATACTTCGTCCTCTTCCTCCGCGCCCGCGCCATCTTCTTCCTCCTGTTTACCTGTCTACTTGTTTACTTGTACCGCAAACACCTTCATCCTTTCATCATTTTCTCCGCTTTCATATTGGGTTTTACCACCTCCACCCGCATCCTCGGACCCTTCGCGGGAGTCCTTGTAACCTATTACGCCTTGCGGACAAAAGGCAAAAAGGCAATCCCGCATCTCATCGCCTACGCCCTCCTTTCCCTGATCTTCACCTACCTGACCTGGCCCTACCTGTGGACAAATCCCATCGGGCATTTCATCGAAAGTTTCAAGGAAATGTCGCTTTACCCCTGGACGGGAGTTGTCCTCTTCAACGGCGACAATTACCAACTTACCAATCTACCAACGTCCTACCTCCCCCTTCTGCTTGCCATCCAGTTGACCGAACCCGTCTGGGCATTGTCTTTGGCTGGATGGTGGGTATCCGCTTTCGGCGCGACGCGAAGCGAAAACCGCGGGTTGATCGAATTATCGGCATTGTGGTTCATCCTCCCGTTGACCGCGTTCATCGTCATGAAAACCGCGCTGTACGATAACTTCCGCCAAATCCTCTTCATCCTGCCGCCGATATTTTTAATGGCAGGAGTTGCATTCGAGGCGGTAAAGCAAGTAAAATGGCAAGCCGTATTGATTGGGCTGTGCCTCATCCCAAACTTAATTGGCGTTGTGTCCCTGCATCCGTATGAATATATTTATTACAACCGCTTCCTTGGCGGCGTGGACGGCGCAGCAGAACGCTTTGAACTGGATTACTGGGGCATCTCGTACCGCGAGGCGGCGGAGTACGTGAATCAAGTTGCGCCGCCCAACGCCACAGTCTGGCTGGAGGGACCCGCGGCGTTGTTCCAACTTTACGCGCGGGAAGATTTGAAGACCTATTCCACCAACGAAGTCGAACGCGCCGACCACTACGACTTCATCGTCGCCACCACCCGCTACAACCTGGATGAGACTGCCTACCCCGACGCTAAAATCATTTACGAAATCAAACGCGGCGATGCCGTGCTGACGGTCGTCAGGAGACCCTGATGTCGTTGCGAGGGTGTTCTTCCCGAGACAACCTCCTCACAAATAGGGGACTGCTTCGCAAAAAGCGCTCGCAGTGACATAGAAAGAAAACATGAACCTATTAGAAATCCTTTCACAAAAAACCTTGCTCGCCGACGGCGCAATGGGAACCATGCTCCATGCGCGGGGTGTGGGCTTCTCTAACTGCTACGACGAACTTAACCTGACCAATCCCGCCGCCGTTGCAGACATCCACCGCGCATACATTGAAGCGGGCTCACAATTGATTATCACCAACACCTTTGGCGCAAACCGCTTCAAGCTGGGCAAACACGGTTTGCAGGAAAAGCTGGCAGACATCAACCGCGCCGGCGTGGAACTGGCTCGCCGCGCAATTGCTGCCTCCTTCAAAGAGGGCGTGCTGGTAGCAGGCGACGTGGGACCGCTGGGCGTGCGTATTGCTCCCTATGGGCGTATCCAAGCCGAAGAAGCCCGAGCCGCCTTTGCCGAACAAATCCAAGCACTGGCAGAAGCGGGCGCGGATTTAATCGTCATCGAAACCATGAGCGACCTGTACGAAATTCAGGAAGCCATCCGCGCTGCTAAATCTATCGGGCGTTCGTTGCCCGTCATCGCCTCTGTCACCTTTACCCGCGATGACCGCACCCTGCTGGGCGATAACCCTGCGCAGGTGGCGCGAAAACTCCATGAAGAAGGCGCGGATGTGATTGGAGTCAACTGCTCCGGCGGGCCTTCGCAATTGTTGCGGATTCTCAAACAAATGAAACAGGCTGTGCCAGAGGGCAGGTTCTGGGTCAAGCCCAACGCGGGCTGGCCCGAACAAGTGGGCGGGCGCATCATGTATCCTGCTGACGCCGATTACTTCGGCAACTACGCCATTTCGTTCCGTGAGGCGGGCGCGAACATTGTCGGCGGCTGCTGCGGGACCACGCCCCAGCACATCGCGGCGATGAAGAAGGCGTTTGAGGCGGCTCCATTTCAGACTTCCGAAGTCTTGGAGACTTCCGAAGTCTCGGAAATCGATCCCCTCGAAACCGAGCCGCCCACCCAACTGGCGCAAAAACTCGCCGCTAGTAAATTTGCCATCTGCGTCGAGATGGACCCGCCGCGCGGACTCTCGACTCACAAACTGCTGGCAGGCGCGTCCCTGCTCCACGACGCGGGCGCGGACGTGATCAACGTCGCCGACAGCCCGATGGCGCGGATGAGAATGTCCGCCTGGGCGGTCTGCGATCTGGTTCAGCGCAAAATTGGAATCGAGACCACCCTGCACTTCCCCACACGCGGACGTAACCTGTTGCGCGTGCAGGGCGATTTGCTCGCCGCGCACGCCATCGGCTTGCGGAATATCTTCGTCGTGATGGGCGACCCAACTTCGATTGGCGACTACCCCGAAGCCACCGACAACTACGACCTCGTCCCGTCGGGCTTGGTCAAACTCATCAAGCAGGGATTCAACATGGGCGTGGATCACTCCGGCACGAGCATCGGTCAGCCCACAAACTTCTTCGTTGGATCCGCACTCAGCCTTTGCCCAAAGGACATGGATAACGAGGTCAAAAACCTGCATCGCAAAATCAACGCCGGCGCAGACTTTTTCCTCACCCAGCCCATCTACCGCCCCACCGACGGACCGAACGTCATCGCAGCCTACGAAGCCAAACACGGCAAACTCAACAAGCCGATTCTGGCGGGCATCCTGCCGCTGGTCAGCCCAAAGCACGTCAACTTTTTGCACAACGAAGTGCCGGGGGTCTTCATCCCAGACGAGGCGCGGAGGCGCATCGAAGAAGCGGGCGACGCCGAGCGCGGCGCAAAGGTCGGCGTGGAACTGGCTGTCGAGTTGATTCAGCAAATCAAGGG
>CAILWD010000408.1 GCA_903837815.1 uncultured Chloroflexota bacterium
AATTCCGTAGCGGGCTTTGTTCAAACACCCAAACGGACCTCTCAAGCCTGACACATTCGGCAGCAGATTTTCATCAGGGACAAAGACCTCGTTCATCACGATCTCACCTGTGGAACTCGCCCTCAGACTGAACTTGCCTTCGATTTTTGGCGCGCTCAAACCCTTCATCCCTTTTTCGAGAATGAAGCCGCGAATCTCGCCATCTGCCTTCGCCCATACGATGAAGACATCCGCAATCGGTGAGTTGGTAATCCACATCTTGTTGCCCTGCAAAATCCAACCGCCGTCCACTTTTTTGGCGCGGGTTTCCATGCTGCCGGGGTCACTTCCGTGATTGGGTTCGGTCAAGCCAAAACAGCCGACCCATTCCCCGCTGGCAAGTTTTGGTAGATATTTTTTCTTTTGTTCCTCTGAGCCATAGGCATTGATCGGGTGCATGACCAGCGAACTTTGAACGCTCATCGCGCTGCGGTAGCCGCTGTCCACCCGCTCCACCTCGCGGGCGACTAAACCGTATGCAACATAGTTCAAGCCTGCGCCGCCGTATTCTTCGGGAATGGTCGAGCCGAGAAATCCCATCGCGCCCATTTCATCCATAATGGCGCGGTCGAATATCTCATTGCGATTCGCTTCGAGAATGCGCGGCATCAACTTATCCTGACAGAAACGCCGCGCCGTATCGCGGATCATGCGCTCCTCGTCGGTCAACTGGTCGTTGAATAGAAATGGATCATCCCATTTGAAGATTTGTTTTGACATGCTGCCTCAGGGGTAGAGATTAGGGAGTAGTGTGATTCGATTGTATCAAACATCTCTGCGGAAAAGAAAACAGGATGTGTCTTGCGACACATCCTGTCAACTAACAACTAATCTCTACTATCTACTTATCTATTACTCTGGCTTACAACCAGCCGCGGAGTTCCATCGCCTTCACCACACGGTCAATCGCAACCATGTAAGCGGCATCGCGCATGTAGACCTTTTCCTTCTGGCTGCGGTCGAGAACACCGTGGAAGGCAGAGGTCATCTTCTGGTCGAGTTTTTCGAGGACTTCTTCCTTGCTCCAGTAGAAGTTCATATCGTTCTGAACCTGTTCGAAGTAGGAGCAGGTCACGCCGCCGGCGTTGCAGAGGAAGTCGGGGATGTTGAAAACGCCATTCTTCTTGAAGGCTTCATCCGCTTCGGGAGTGCAGGGTCCGTTCGCGCCTTCGGCAACGATCTTGACGCCCTTGGAAATCTTGCCGACCGTATCCGCATTGACCTGTCCTTCGATGGCAGCGGGGATCAACACATTGGCTTCCTTGGTGATCCAGAGATCGCCGTCTTCGACGACATAGCCGGCGTCCTGCGCCTTTGCCTTGTCGATGGTTCCGTACTGGTCCACGATCGAGAGCAGGAAGTGCGGATCGATGCCGCCCTTCTTGCTGTAGGTGTAGGACTTCTTGTCATGGCGGTCATAGCAGGAGACGCAAGCCACGGTTCCGCCGAGCATCTCGACAAAGCCAATGGCGGCATACTGCGACACGTTGCCGAAGCCCTGGATCGCGGCAACGGATTTCTTAGAATCGATGCCGAGGTGATTCATCGCTTCGCGTACGGTGTAGATGACGCCGTAGCCGGTGGCTTCGGTGCGACCGAGGGAGCCGCCGCCGCCGAGGGGTTTGCCGGTGAACACGCCGGGAGTGTACTGACCAACGAGGCGGGAATATTCATCCATCATCCAGCCCATCATCTGGGGGGTGGTGCCAACGTCAGGAGCGGGCACATCGTTGCGGGGTCCGATGTTCTTCCACATGTTGCGTACCCAACCGCGGCACAGTTCTTCCTTCTCACGGACCGACAGGGTGGAGGGATCGACAATGATGCCGCCCTTGCCGCCGCCGAGGGGAATATCCGCCACAGCGCATTTCCAGGTCATCCATGTCGCGAGGGCGCGCACGGTGTCGAGGGTTTCAGCGGGGTGGAAGCGGATGCCGCCCTTGTTGGGACCGCGGGCATCGTTGTGCTGCACGCGAAAGCCCTGGAAGACACGCATACTGCCATCGTCCATGCGCACCGGGATACGGAACGCATATTCGCGCATAGGCCAGCGAAGAGTCTCCGCCACGCCGGCATCCAGTTTGAGCTGCTTGGCTACGCCATCAAACTGTTTTTGCGCCATTTCAAAAGCATTGAGTTGTCCTGACATATTTTTCTCCTGAAAGAGTTTTATGAAAAGATAAGCGGGCATCCCAGACAGGGCGCCCGCTCTAGACACAAGGTATGTCAATATACTGAGGCATAGGATTTAATCCAATATATTTACCCTCAAACATTACACGAAAAGGAAAGGCAAGTCAATATGACATAAATCCGATTATTTCTGACGGAATGTGATGTTTTTCGTTTTTCTTTGAGCAAAAACCCCTCAAAACTAAACAAAAAATGTTCGATTAAAACTTCGGCACGCGCTTTTCCAGAAATGCAGACACACCTTCGCGATGCTCCGCCGACTTCCCCGCTTCATCTTGAAGCATCCCTTCAAACTTCAACGCATCTTCAAGGTTGGATAATAAAGCACGGTTGAAAGCTTTCTTCCCCAACGCAAACACGCCCGACGGACCGGCAACCAACCCATCTATAACCTTCCTTACCAGTTTCTGAAAGTCCAGGTCGCCCACCTGGTTGACCAGACCCCACGTCAAAGCCTGCTCCGCCGTGATGGGCTTGTTGGAGTAGAAATATTCCTGCGCTCGACCCAGTCCGATGTAAACGGGCAACAACAAAGACACGCCCGAATCAGGCGCAAGCCCAATGCCGCCAAAGCCCACCACGAAATAGGCGCTGGATTTCGCAATCCGCAGGTCGCAAGCCAGCGCCACGCCAAACGCCGCGCCCGCGCAGGGGCCGTTTACCGCCGCAACGACGGGCTTGCCCATGCCCCGAATCTGCAAGACAAGCGGATTGTATGTTTTCTCCAAATGCTCGCGGTACGAAACCACTTCCCCCCGCTTCATTTCCGAAATATCCTGTCCCGCGCTGAACACATCGCCTGAGCCGGTCAGCGCCACACAGCGGACTTGCGGGTCTTTTTCGGCGTCGGCAAGGGCGGAACGTAACTCATTCACCATCTCGAAGTTGAAGGCGTTGGCGCGTTCGGGGCGATTCAACGTCAGAATAACAGAGCCAGCTTCGGGTGAGACAAGGATGGTGTTCACTGTTCCTCCAAATAAAAAGTGACAGTCACCCTAAAGGTGACTGTCACTTTCATCGTCGAGATGGTCGTCATCGCCGGCGTCCAATTCATATTCCACGCCATCGCTATCGAGATAAACCCATAACAACAGCACGTCTCCTTCGGGGCTATCCACACTGCGGGCGGCAAGGATGGGAGAGGTTTGCTCGGTGCCGTTTTCGGCGCGATAATGCAAATGGATGGAGGAGCGGTTGTGCCATGCATTGTAGCAGCGTTGTACAAGCGCGGGACCGTTAAAAGTACGCAGACGGGTCAGCGCGGGCACCGAGAGGCGCGGACCTTCGTTCAAGCCCATTGCCCAGCCGTCGTTGACATGCTCGAAAACCGGCGTGGGACCTTCAATAATTGTGATTTTTTCTTCCATAAGGTTACCTGTTTGTAATGCGGGAATATACCACAAACAGGACGGGGATTCCTTTCAGAATCTTATTAGAATTTACAATGCGCGTAATATATCTTTCACCAAACCAGGCCCCTGATATATCAGACCGGTATAAATTTGAATCAACGTCGCGCCCATATCCAGCCGCTTTTTTGCATCTTCTGGATTCATGATTCCGCCCACGCTGACGATTGGAACCTCCCCGTTGACCTTCTTCGCCGTTTGAGCCAGAATCGCTTCGCTCCTCGCCCGAAGCGGGCTGCCGCTCAACCCGCCTGATTCGCCACTTTGGGCTGATTTCACGCCTTCGCGCCCCAGGGTAGTGTTCGTCACGATGATGCCGTCCATCCGCGAACGCAGGATGGCTTCGATGGCGTCATCGAGTTCAGACTCGCTCATGTCTGGAGAGAGTTTGACGAGGATGGGGATGCGCTTCTTGTAAATCTCCTGCTCGATGATTCGCTGCTTATGCAGGTGGGTAAGCAGGGTTTCCAACGCGGCGCGGCTTTGCAGGTCGCGCAGCCCGGCTGTATTTGGCGAGCTGACGTTGATTGCAAGATAATCGGCGTAGCGCCCGAAGTTTTGCACCAAGGATAGATAATCGAGTACCGCTTCTTGATTGGGAGTATTCTTGTTTTTGCCGAGGTTAATTCCCAGCATGGCGCTTGTCGATGGGCGCTTAAACTTTGCGCGGCTTCTTCCAAAGCCAAGGATGCGCTCGACGAAATTGGCTTTATATGAGGGGTCGAGTTCCACCTGCATGAATTCGGAGCCGCGAGAAGGAAACCCCATACGGTTGATGACGGCTTCATCTTCGACGAGGCGGAAAACACGCGGAGACGGGTTCCCAGGCTGGGGCAGGGATGTGACCGTCCCGATTTCCACGTGACCAAATCCCAGGGCGGAGAGTCCGCGAACGGCAATGCCGTCCTTGTCGTATCCAGCCGCAATGCCGATGGGGTTTTTGAACCTCAGTCCAAAGGCGTCCACGGGTTTGGATGGCGCCGCAAAAAGCAATTGCAACATCCAGCGCGAAGGGACAAAATTCCCCGCAAGGCTCAGGGCTTTCAGTGTACGCTCGTGGGCGGTTTCAGGGTCGAGACGAAAGAGGTGGGGACGGATGAGGGGATACATTGCGCTCAAGTTATGCTGTTTGTCTTAAAAAGTTTCTCGTCTCTTCGATTTTGTCTTTTTCCACCCTGACCGTTGACTCGTAATAGTCCAGCAGTTGCGTGATGGTCAGGACGGCGTGCATGGCATAGCCCGCCTGATCCAGGGATTCCTTCGCACCGGACTGACGGTCAACGAGAACAACTACATCCTTCACTTTCAATCCGACGCCTGTCAGTTTTTCGATGGCTTCGAATTTGCTGCCGCCTGTGGTGGCAAGGTCATCAATGACGGCAATGGTCTCGCCGGTGTTGAAGTCGCCTTCAATTTCGGCTTTCGTCCCGTAGGTCTTGACCTCTTTGCGCGGATAGATCATCGGGTAACCGCCTTGCAGGGAAATGGCGGTGGCGATGGGGATGGCGGCGTAAGGTAAGCCCGCGATGCGGTCAAATTTCAAGTTTTGGAGGATTGGCAAATACGCCGCACCAATTTGTTCCAACAGTTTGGGATAGGTGATGATGCGGCGCAAGTCAATGTAGATGGGAGATTTCAACCCTGACTTGAGGGTGAACTCGCCAAATTTGATACAACCCGCAGAGAGGAGTCCATCGGCGAGGGCAGATTGGTGACTGGAGATTGGTAATTGGCTGGGCATGGCAAGGCGTCCTTTATCTTAATTCTCTTTTGATTCTCAAAATCTCATCGCGGAACTCGGCGGCGGCGCGCCCCGGCTTTTCGGCGCGGGAGATTCCGCGCGAGACGGGGAGGAGAATCCCCTTGCCGTCACTTCGTAAGCCGGCTTTCAGAGCAGACTCCAACTCTCCGCCCTGGGCGCCGACGCCGGGAGCAAGGAACCACAAGTCGGGCGCGGCGGCACGGGTGTTTGCCATCGCTTCGATGTGAGTGGCGCCAACAACGAGTCCAATATTATTTTTCACATTCCACGCTTGGGCAAGGCGGGCGACATGTTCGTACAGCGGCATGGGGCGCGCCTCACCGTCCACAGTCCATCGTCCACCGTCTATAGGCACATCCTGTAAATCACCGCTGCCCTTGTTGGAGGTCTTGCATAGCAGGAAAACGCCTTTCTCCGAGTTTTGGATAAACGGGTCGATGGAGTCTTTTCCAAGGTAGGGATTCAGGGTAATGCAGTGCGCGCCAAGATGATCGAAGGCAGATTTGGCGTATGCCTCGGCAGTGGAGGCGATGTCGCCGCGTTTGGCGTCGAGGATGACGGGAATCAGCGAGCCGAGGCGTACCGATTCCGCTTGAATGGCCCGGATGACTTCCGCAAGCGCCGACCAGCCTTCCGCGCCGAAGACTTCGAAGAAGGCAGCGTTTGGTTTGAAGGCTGCTGCGTAGGGAGCGGTCTGCTTGACAAGAGTCAGGCAGAAGTCCAAGGCGGCAGAAGCGGTAGGGGATTTCAGATCGGGGATGTGCGGGTCGAGCCCAACACAAAGGAGGGAGGAGCAATCATCCACCCGTTTTTCGAGAAATGTGAAGAAGGATTCCATGAGGGCAAGTATACAGGGAATATGTATACAGGTAAACGGGCGAAAGGAAGGACGAGGTTAATCGACGAACGATTGCAGTTTATTCATGTTTTCAGGGATGGGTTGTTCGCCCTGCCAGCCAAACTGATCCCAAAAGAATGAACGCCAGATGTTGGCGCCATACCCGTGACATTCGGCAAACAGGAAATCGGGGTGGAGGGTATCGGGCAGGTCGCAGACCGGGGATTCAAAACCCTCGCCTTCGGGCATGGTTGGGACTTCGCCTTCGCGCGAGTTGAGTCGGTTCGGCGTGGGCACACAATCCTCGTACCATTGTCCATTGCCATCGGGCAGGCGGCAGATGGACTGATCTTCGGCTTCAGCAATGGCGTAGGTATAGGCATCGTGGACTTTGTTGCTGGTATTCAGCAGGCGGACGGTGTCGCCGCCATCGCTGAGCAGGATGTTGGTTTGCAAGCCATAAAAGATTGCGTGTTCACCGGGTTTCAAAGTGAGCGCTGGCAGGGTAAAGGGATTGGAGCCGCTGTCGGCTTCATCGTCCAGTTTCCAGCCGCTGAGGTTGATATTCGCAGTCCCGATATTCTTGATCTCGATAAACTCGTCGAAAACATCGACGTTGCCATCCTGGTTCCAGTCGAAGCCGGGGCGGGGGAGGAATTCATTGATGACCGGACGCCCGACAGGTGGAATGGCGGCGGCTTGAATGACGGCGGTTGGGGTTGGCTCAACACCCTTCGAGTTGACCTTCTTCGGCGTGCCGTAAATCGGGTTTCCATCGGCATCCAATCCGTTTTTAGGAGTGCCGACGTTGATAATCCAGTCATCGTCGTTTTCAGCCGTAATCCCCACCCTTTCCATCGAGCCAAAATTGTATCTGGCAAGAGCGCTTCCCTGGGGCCACGCCCCCCCGTTGCCATTGGCAGTATCGATAAAAAGGCCGGAAGTATCCAGCAGGGTGAGGATTTCACCGTCGTCGGAGAGAGCTCCGCTATATAATTGGCTTGCGGATGTGTCGGAGACCGTGAAGTTGTCACCGCGTTCCAGCAGGAAATATCCAGCGGCGCTGACCGTGCCGGACAGGGTGACAGAGATGGAGCCGGAAGTCGATTTCAAGGTCCAACCTGTGAGGTTGATCGAGGCGGCGCTGGGGTTATAAAGTTCGATCCATTCGTCGTCGGGGCTGGCGGCTGTCCCTCCCCAGGCAACTTCGTTGATGAGAATGGCGCGGTAGGATGTGACAGAGACGCTGGTGTCGTCATCCTCGGTGGTCGAGTTGTTCCCCGTTTTCGAGTCTGGGTCATCCTGGTCGGACTTCCATATCTCGGCATAATTGGTAAAAATGCCATGCGATGCCACCCTGGCAGTGAGGGTCAGGGTCTTGCTTTGTCCGCTGGGCAATGTACCAATCGTCCAAATGCCGGTGGAGGCGCTATACGATGTTCCCTGATTGCTGGAAACATAAGTCAGACCGGAAGGCAAAGTGTTCTTAACCTGCACGCCCGTTGTATCGGCTATGCCTGCATTGGAAACGGTGATTGTAAAAACCACGTTGTTGCCCGGATTCGGATTGGGATTATCGACAGACTGGGACAAAGACAGGTCGGCGGCAGGCGCGCCGGTATCGTCATCTTCGATACAGGAGGTGATGTCCTTGCAATTGCCCGGGAGCGAGTCTGGGTCGACCTCAGTCACTGCAAAGATCTGCGCCCAGTTGACAGCAAGCAAGGTCGAATAGGAGGTGGTAACGGTAAGAACAGCGCTTTGATCCTCCTGCAGAATGGGGATTGTCCAACCGCCTGTGCCGCTGGCATAAGCGCCGATAGTTGCGTCATGTGATACATAGGTATAATTGACGGCCAGGGAGGAATTTTTTATAGTGATGTTGGATGCATCATCAGGGCCATCGTTGCGAACTGTGATACGAAAGACGGCGTTCCCGCCCGCAACAGATACGGTCTGGGATAAATTCAGGTCCGCAATCGGCACTTCCAATTCTGTATAATCGTCACCTGTTCCGTCGGCAGGCGTGGAGTCTGTATCATACTGGTCAGAACGCCAGACTTCCGCCTCATTTTTGGTCGAGGTCCCGCTTTCTGCCACTTTCACGGTTATGGACAATGTTGCGCTTGCGCCGCTGGCAAGTTCGGAAACCGTCCAAATTCCGGTGCTGCTGCCATAGGTTCCAAGACTGCTGATGTAAGAGACGTAATCCAGACCTTCGGGAAGCAAATCCATGACCTGAACATTGGTCGCCTTATCCGTCCCATCATTGGTCAAACGAAGGTTCAATTTCACCTGCCCCGCAGTTGTAGAACTGACCGTCAGATCTTCGTGCGTCAGGCGCAAATCTGCTTCGCCGGAAAGCGGATTTTGGATGGTGGCTGTGGCTGAACTGGAAAGAAACCCGCTGGCAGATGCTGTGGCCACGTAAGGAGGCGGGTTGGCTGACGCCACTTTTGCGGTGACGTACAAACTGGCGCTTTCCCCAAGCGCAAGAGTTCCAATTGTCCAATCAGTACCGTCATACGTTCCTTTTGTAGAGGAATATGAAATATATTCCAACGCCAATGGCGCAGTGAAAGGCGCATTTACTTTAACGCCAGTTGCGCCGTATGGATTACCCGCTGGATTGCTCACGGTGATGGCAAACACCACGTTAGAGCCTACGCTTGGATTGGGGTTATTCGCAGCGTTGGTAATACTCAATGAAACGGCAGGAGCGACGACGGTCAGGGTCGTATCGGCGTCATCATCTTCAGTGACAGATGAGTTACCGGCTATGGCATCAGAATCCACCTGATCTGCGCTCCACACCTCAGCCCGGTTAGTAATTGTCACTCCGCCTGTTGTGACTGTGGCAACGAGATTTAAAATGGCGCTTGCGCCGCTGGCCAGATTGCCAACGGTCCAGATGCCCGTACTGCTGTCGTAATTGCCGGAACTGTCATCCGAGAAGTAAACCAATTCCAAGGGCAGGGCATCGCGCACAGTGAGCCCGGTTGCATTATTTGGCCCGTTGTTGGCGACGGTGATGGTAAAAGTCACTTTGGAACCAAGAGGAGGGGTTGTTGTGCTGACAGTTTGAGAAAGAACAAAATCCGATGAGATACCGCACAAACGGCGTGGGGTTGACGAGGCTTGAGGAGTATTTAGCGCCAGCAGGGAAAAATCAGTTGCATTATCAACAGTGTCCTGGCAACTGTCAGACGCGCCCCCAGGCTTTCGTTCATAGCTTTGATTGGATGCGCTTCCCAGAGGCGTTAAAAATGTTCCCTCTTTATAGATGGTTCCAGAAGACATGCCCACGGCATCGATAACAGTTACTCCGTCTGCCAGTGTGATGGCTATCCCGGCATTATCAGAAATGCCTGCCGCAGAAAGTACGGCGGGGGGCGTCTCGGTGACGCCTCCACTATATGCGGAAGATGTCACAATATAGTATTGACCGGGCTGAAGGATTACCCCTGAGGGGAATGTATAACGGGTGGCCCCTGCTCCGCCTGTGCTGCTTGCTGTGCGAACTAATAGCCCGCCAAGGTTAGCCGGGTATGTTTTGGGGTTATAAATTTCAACGAACTCATCAGCAAGTCCGCCCGTCCCCCTTGTTCTAAATTCGCTAATTACCACATCCCCGGGCAAAACAGCCTGCATCGGCGCGGCTTTAACAGGGGTTTGCTCCACCGCAGAGATGGAGACACCCGCCAGCAGCCCGATCAGCAGGGTGAGGTAAAAAAACGCGTGCGGGACTTTCTTCCAGGTGTTCATTGAACTAGGTTGAAACGGGCGTGGATTCAAACTCCTCGCGTGAAGCCAGATTGCAGACGAGGAAAACACCCACAAGAGAATTATACGCCACCCTGCTTTTAATTGTCTAATAATCGCAAGGTGAAAGCCAGCTACGACTTTCACCTTGGGCTTTTATCTTACTTCGAGCACCATCTTGATGGCGGTGCGTACCTTCTCATCGATGGTCACTTCCACAAACTCCGGGACGCAGCTAATCTCGACGCCTTCCGCCTTGAGGTAGCCGGTCGCCAGTGTCCACGCTTTCACTGCCTGATTCACCGCGCCTGCTCCAATGGCTTGGACTTCTGCCCGTTTATGTTCGCGAATGACGCCCGCGATTGCCCCGGCGACAGCTGAGGTACGGGAGTTGGCTGAAACTTTGATAATATCCATGGCAACCTCCCAAGGTTGGCTAAGATGGGTACGGACTTTCTTATTCAGATTTTACAGGATACCCAAAGTAGATTCAAGTGGTATATCTGTATTAGTATGGAATCGTAATATTAGTAGGGGCTGTGGATATTGTGGATAACCCTCCTCCACCCCCATATCTAGGGGAGACTGCAAGGCTTACCGCCAGTTATAAGGCGAAGATGCGTTCTTGCGGTATCCCGGTCTTGTGGATGGTTTTTGGATATCTTTTTCACTGGCAGGAACGCCATTCCAATAACTTTAAGGGTGTTTTCTATATATCGGTCTTTCGTAAGAGTTGACCCCATATATGGGCAGGGGGAGACTTTCCCAAAAGAAGGCGTAAGCTGAAGATTGTGACTATTGTCCACAGTCGAGGGAAGTTTTCCACAGTTTTGCCATACTTATCCACAGTTTTGGGCTTATGTAGCGGCTAAATGTCTAAACAAGCACGCCCAAATATGGGGTGTGATTTCGGATAGTATTAAGATGTTCCCTATCGAATATTTTTTCCATAGCCTGCGGGGGCTAGAATCCTGCCGTCTTCAAAGGCGGTTTGACCGCGCAGGACAACTTTTCGTACCTTGCCTCTTACCTTCCACCCTTCAAAGGGAGTCCAGCCGCAGCGGGTGAACTGGTCGGCGGCTTTGATTTCGTATATTGCATCCTCGTCCACCTCCACCCAGGTTTCGGGTTGGTCGGGCAGGTTGAAGATGCGCTTCGGGTTGGTTACCATCTTTTCGATGATTGTATCCACCTTCAGCCTCTTCTGACTGACTGCGGTCAATAACAAGGGGAGAATCGTTTCGAGCCCGGGAAAACCAGGCGGCGGGTTGTTCGAATCTTTTTCCAAAACAGTGTGCGGGGCGTGGTCGGT
>CAILWD010000409.1 GCA_903837815.1 uncultured Chloroflexota bacterium
CATCCGCTACTTGGGCGTTTTGCTTTACGACGCCGACCAGATCGAAGCCGCGGTCAAAGTTTCAGATGAACAACTGGTCCAGCGTCAACGCGAGATGATCCTCGACCCTCACGACCCGAAAGTGGTTGCTGCGGCGAAGGAGAGCGGCATCCCCGACGGCGTGATTACCGCCGCGCAGCATTCGCCCGTTTATCGCTACGTCAAGGAATGGGAACTGGCTCTGCCCCTGCATCCCGAATATCGCACCCTGCCCATGCTCTTCTATGTGCCGCCGCTTTTACCTGTTCTGAACGTCACTCAGGAAAACGGTTCGCAGCGCGTGGAAAATGACTTGTTCAGTTCACTGGAAAATGCCCGCGTGCCCGTCCGTTACATGTCGCGGATGCTGGCGGCTGGCAATGATGAACTGGTGGTCAAAGCCTACCAGAAGATGATTGCCGTCCGCATTTACAAACGCGCCGAAACCGTCGGCGACGTGACCGCTGAAGAAGCCGCCACCGCCCTCGCCAAAGCGGGCATGACCGCCGAAGAAGCCGAAGCCATCTACCAGTTGACTTCCCTGCCCAACTATCAGGAACGCTTCATCATCCCGCCATACAGCCGCGAAGGCGACATCGAAGAAGTCTACGATCCCCAACAACGCAAAGCCGAGACGGGCTTCGGCAAACGCCAGAGTCCACACCGAGGTTTGTAGCCATGAGCAAGGATTCCACTTCCACTCTCTACGACCTGTTCGCCGACTTGCTGGAATATCCCACGTTGTCCACCCCGTTGAAGTCTGGGTTGTGCTATCAACACTTGCAAGTGCCTCAAGCGGAAGCGGGCGCTTTGCTGGAACGTTTCCATGCCGAAATGGAAAAACGTCCCCTTCAGCAACTTGAGGAACTGTACACCGTCGTTTTCGACATGCAGCCCATCTGCTATCCCTACGTCGGCTATCAATTGTTCGGCGAGAGTTACAAACGCGGCGCGTTCATGGCACAACTGAACGAAGCGTATCATGCCGTTGGTTATTCCGCTGGACAGGAACTGCCAGACCATCTGTCTGTCATCCTGCGCTTTCTCGGGTTGGATTCAGCCAACAGGGAGGGGGATTTCTGTCAGGCGCTGCTGAGGGAAGGACTGACTCCAGCCGTGGAAAAAATGCTCCAGACTTTCGGAACGCAGTCGGAAAATCCATACTTTGCGCTTCTGTCCGCGCTCCATCTGTTTCTTGTTCATGCCCCTGAAAAGGAGTTGAGTCATGCTTGATGTAATCCTCTTTGTGGTCTTTCCCTATGTGGCGGTTGCCCTGGCGGTGGGCGGGACAATCTACCGCTATCTGACCAACCAGTTTTCATTCACCAGTCTTTCGTCCCAATTTCTGGAAAACGACATCCAGTTTTGGGGCTCGACGCTTTGGCATTATGGCATCATCCCGACCCTGTTCATCCATCTGGCGGGTTTTACCATCCCCAAAGTGATGGCTCTCATGCACAGCACCCCCGAAATGCTTTACATGGCGGAACTGGCTGGCAAGGTGCTGGGCATCATGGCGCTGATTGGCGCGGGCGCATTGTTCTATCGGCGCGTCGCCTCGGCAAAAATCCGCGTTGTCACCACCCCCGCAGACTGGGTGGTTTTGGTCTTGTTGATCTTCCAGATTGTGCTTGGGCTGATGATTGCGTTCATCTACCGTTGGGGCGCGACCTGGTACCTGCACACGGTTACGCCCTGGGTGGCGTCGCTGGCGACTTTCCAACCCGCGCCACAATACGTTGCCGCCCTACCCCTGATTCCCCAACTGCATTTCCTGAACGCCACCCTGTTGATTCTACTTTTCCCGTTTACCCGCCTCGTCCACATGGTGACCTTCCCCGTCGATTATCTCTGGCGGAGTTTCCAACTCGTGATCTGGACGCGGCGCAAAGCCAGCTCGTAACTTATCCTTACTATGGAGATGAACAAAATGAATAATACCTGGCTGACCCAATGGGAGCCTGAAAACCCAGAATTCTGGAAACAAACAGGCAGTAAGATCGCCTGGCGCACGCTGACCATCACCACGCTCGCACTGACATTATCCTTTGCTTCATGGTTCATGATGAGCGGCATCGTTGTGCGCATCCCGCAAATTGGCTTTAAGTTCAGCACCATGCAATTATTCTGGTTGGCAGCAATGCCTGGTCTGGCAGGCGGAACCTTCCGCATCCTGCACACATTCCTGACGCCCATCTACGGTACACGCCATGTCATCACTGTCACCACCTTCCTCAAACTGATTCCCGTCATCGGCATTGGGCTGGCGGTGATGAACCCGAATACCCCTTTCTGGGTCTTCATGCTGCTGGCTTTTTCGGCGGGCTTCGGCGGCGGCGACTTCTCCTCCTACATGCCCAGCACCCGCTTCTTCTTCCCGAAAAAATTACAAGGCACGGCGCTTGGCATTCAGGCGGGCATTGGTAACTTTGGCGTTAGTCTTACCCAATTTCTCACTCCGTGGATCATCGGGTTTGTCTTCGTGGGCGGCTCGCAGACAATGACAATCAAGGAAGTCACCAAGTCAGTCTGGCTTCAGAATGCGGCTTTTGTGTACGCGCCATTCCTCGTCGTCATGGGCATTCTGGCATGGATCTACCTCCGCAGCGTTCCCATCAAAGCCTCTTTCAAAGAGCAGATGGACATCTTCGGAATGAAGCATACGTGGTTTTGCACCATCACTTATGTCATGACCTTCGGTTCCTTCTCAGGGTTGTCCGCCGCATTTCCTCTCTTGATTAAATCGCTCTACGGGACTTTCCCCGACGCGCCCGACCCATTGAAATACGCCTTCCTCGGTCCATTGGTTGGATCGCTGGCGCGCATTTTGTTTGGACCTGTCGCAGATAAATATGGCGGCGCGATCCTCACGCACATCACAGGGATTGTTTTGATTATCGGCACGCTGGCAATGGCTTTCCTTGGGTTGTTCACCCCCACGTCGCTTGATCAATTCACACTCTTTGTGGTTTTCATGCTGACTCTGTTCCTCTTCACTGGTATAGGCAATGCCGCCACCTTCAGGCAATACCCAATCATTTTTGCCGATTCGCCCCGCCAAAGCGCGG
>CAILWD010000410.1 GCA_903837815.1 uncultured Chloroflexota bacterium
GTGGAAAAACTCATGGAACAGCAATCCAAAAAAGAGGAAGACAGCAGATAAACAAAATCGCCCCGGTCAAATCCGGGGGCGATTTTCTTGTTTCTCAAGAATCTCTTCGCGGCTTTCGCTTCTTCGCGGTGAAATTATCTCTCACGCCGCTTTCTTGAACATCCTCACAACCGCCTGCCAGATGGGACAGCGGTCATAAATTCCCATGAAAGCGATGAGGCCGCCGACCCCCGCCACCAGCCAGTTGCCGGTGGAAACCCCCATGATGATGAACACCGCCCCGGCGCCAAGACGCAACATACGGTCAAAGGAGGTCAATGGAATTTTGACTTCCTTCCCTTCGGCAAGCGCTTCGAACATGGCCCGGTAACCGGCTTCGTTTTGCGCGCCCGTCACCCGTCCCACTTCCTTGCCGTCACGCAGGGTGATGACGGTGGGGATGCCAAAGACCTTGAATTGCTCCAGCACCTCGCGCGAGTCGTCCGCATTGACCGGCATAAACTCGATCTTTTCGGCATACTCTTTGCCGAGTTTTTCGAGGATGGGTTTTGTCATCATGCAGGGCGCGCACCAGGTTGCCCAAAAATCCACGATGACTGGTTTGCCCGCATTGGATACTTTTTGTTGAAATTCAGTTTGATTCATGTCTGAAAATTTTGGAGCGGACGAAGAAACCGTCCGCTCCATGAGATGAGATTATTTGTAGGTGCTGAGTTTAAAGGGGACATACAGCGGGCAGAAGGCAATAACCGCAGTGAGCAGGAAGACCGCGCCGAGGACGACCAGCACAATGCCCAGAGTTCCCGTGACAATGCCGCCAAAATACAAATAAATAAAAGCCAGGGCGATCACTGTGCGGACGATACGATCAATGTTTGACATGTTGCGTTTCATATTTCTAAATCTCCTTTGGTTGATTGGATGCGTCAAGTATAGGAGAAGTTACAAAATTCGTCTGTGACAAAGTCACGCAACAGCACGCGATTCCAGCGCCTCGAAATCCAGCACTTCGACGATGCCGCGCCCGGAGCGGATACCTCCATCGCTGACGAAATCCTCCAGCAGACGGCTGATGACCTCGCGTGAACTGCCCAACTCGGAGGCAATCTCCTGGTGGGTGATGCGCAACGGGTTCTGTTTTCCGGCTCTTTCCAACAGCAACGAAGCCACGCGGCGATCCATGCGTTTGAAGGCAACCTCGTCGATAACCGCCATCACGGTCGAGAGCCTTTGCGAGAGCAGGTCAAAGACGAACTCTCGCCACAAGTCATGCCGCTTGACCCAGTCGCGGAACACATCAGCAGGAATCATCACTGCTTCGGCATCCTGCTCCACCGTTGCGATGGCGGGAAAGGTATTTTGACTCAAAATGGCGTTGGCGGTCAGAATGCAGGAGGAACCATTTCCAAACCGATAGAGGGTGATTTCACGTCCCGTCTCGCCGACTTTATAAACCCGTACCACGCCCGAAATCAGCAGGGCGATTGCCTCCACCCGATCCCCTTCGATAAAGACATCACGTCCGGCGGGGATGCTTGCGAAGAACGCCTTCTGTTGAAACTCCCGCGTGAAAGAACTGCCCGCCTCTTGAAGGACGGGTAGCGATTGGGCGGCGCGGGCAAATTGCAGGGAGTCTAGCATTGAAAAAATGGTTAGTCGAAACTATAAACCAACCCGACGGTCCCCGGCCCGGTGTGGGTTCCAATTACCGGGCTTAGGTCAGAGCAAGCGGTTTCGATGGGGTTGAACTGCTGGGCGGCTCGGGCAAGCAGGGCTTCTGCATCGGTGAGCGCATTGGCATGGACTGTGGCAAGGCGGATGTTCTGTTTCCCTTTGACCCTTTCAGCCACCAGTTCCAACAGGCGGTCATGGGCTTTTGTTTTTGTTCTAATTCTTTCCATGCCTTCCACTTTGCCATCATTGAGGGTCAGGATGGGCTTGAGGTTGAGCGCGGAGCCGATGAAGCGCTGTGCGCCTCCAATGCGCCCGCCGCGATGCAAAAATTCGAGCGTATCCACGGCGAAAAATATTCCCGAATTTGCGCGAGCCTTTTCCACTGCTGCCACGCATTCCGGCATGGTGGCGTCTTTTTCCAGGGCGCGCGCCGCAGCCAGCACCATGAATCCCATGCACATGGAAGTGGATAGGCTATCCACGAGGGTCACTTTTTCTTTGCCGGTTCCCATCATTTCCCTGCCCTGAATTGCCGATTGCATGGTCCCCGAAAGTTTGGATGAGATGAAAATTCCCAGCACTTCAAACCCCTGTTCGACGAGGCTTTGAAATGTGCCATGCATGATTCCCACCGAAGCTTGCGAAGTGGAAGGCATGGTTTTCGAGGTTTTCAATCGGGTATAAAAATCAACGGGTTTGATGTCCACCCCGTCTTCGAAGGTTTTCTCATCCCAAATGACCACCAGAGGGGTGGTTTTTATCGCATATTGGTTGAGAGATTCCGACGGCAAAAAAGCGGTGCTGTCTGTAACGAGTGCAATTTTCGACATGGTCTTCTCCTTTGGCATTTTTAATGCGGGTTATTTTACCCCAACGAACGCGCGTATGCGAAAAAATCCGTTTTTTGCGCTCATGGTATAATGACGCCCGGATTTTATGTTGGCAAAGATTTTCTCCCTGGGAGCCCATTTTGGCATTCAACCCTATTAACTGGCTGCTGGGCCTTTTCTCACTCGATATCGCCATAGACCTCGGCACCGCGAACACACTGGTCCATGTTCGCGGCAAGGGTATTGTCATCAATGAGCCTTCATGGGTGACGGTCGATAAAAAGCAGAGACAGCCCCTGGCAATTGGCTTGGAAGCCAAGGAAATGGTCGGACGTACACCGAGCAATGTGATGGTGGTGCGTCCTATTCGTGATGGCGTAATTTCGGAATTTGACGTCACCCAGGTAATGCTCGAGTATTTTATCGGCAAGGTGCATGAGCAGAGCATGGTTCCGTTGCCGCGTCCGCGCGTCATCATCGGTCTGCCCACAGGCGTGACCGAGGTGGAAAAACGCGCAGTCTATGATGCGGTGATGGCTTCCGGGGCGCGTCAGGCCATGTTGATCGAGGAACCGATTGCGGCGGCGCTGGGGGCGGGTCTGCCAATTCGCGAAATCCGCGGTTCGATGGTCGTGGATATCGGCGGCGGCACGACCGAAGTGGCAGTCCTCTCGATGAGCGGGGTGGTCGCCTCCCGTTCCCTGCGTGTTGCCGGCGACGAGATGGATCAGGATGTCGTTCAATATCTCCGCAACAAATACAACCTGCTGATTGGCGAAGGCAACGCCGAGCAAGTCAAATGGCAAATTGGCTCTGCGTACCCGTTGCAACCGGAAAAGACAATGGAAGTGCGCGGACGCAACCTGGTTACTGGTTTGCCCGAAACCGTAGAAGTCTCCTCCATCGAAATCCGCGAAGCGCTTTCCTCTTCGGTGCAGGTCATCATCGATACCGTCCGCGATGCCCTCGATGAAATCCCGCCCGAAATCGTCGCCGACTTAATGGACGTAGGGATTTGCCTGGCGGGAGGCGGCGCGTTGTTACAGGGCCTTGCAGAGCGCCTGACCGATGAACTGAAACTGCGTGTGTGGGTGGCCGAAGACCCGCTGACCTGCGTTGCGCGCGGCGCGGCCATGATTTTCGAAGACTTCGATTTGCTTTCGCGTTACATGGTTGGTTTGGAGCGCGGCAGTACGCGTCATATCATTGGATAGCCACACCAGCCTGTACCTGCTTCGGGCTTGTAAAATATGACCTCGCGTTCCTTGCAAACGACGATTATTTTTCTTGTAGTAGGCGGGATTCTTGCCCTGGCTCTCGGAGGCTTCTTCGGCCCCGCCTCGCGGCAGTTCAGTTCCGTGTTGATTGAAATTCAAACCTGGATTTCCTCCCGTTATCTTGCGGTTCAGGATTTTGCCACCGCACCGCGCGACATCGTATCCATGCGCGCGCGCAACGATGAACTCGAAGCCCAGGTATCGCAATTGCAGGCGCAGGTCATCGAACTTCAGCAGCGGGTAAGCGAAACTGAGATTCTGGCGGCGCTGGTGGATTTTTCCCGCTCGAACCCTGAAAGCACCTACAAGGCTGCGGCTGTCATTGGGCGCGACCCAAGCCCCTTTTTGCATTACATCATCATCAACCGCGGCTCCAACGATGACATTCGCCGCGGGATGCCCGTGGTCACCAATCAGGGTTTAGTCGGGCGCGTGGATGCGGTCATTGCCGATGCCGCCCGCGTGCAGTTGATTACCGACCCCGCTTCCTCCATCAATGTTTACCTGCAAAACGCCGAAACAGATGCAGTCTTGAAAGGCTCAGTTACCGGCGATATTTCTCTCGACATGATTTCACAGGATGCCCCCGCCGAAGCCGGTGATTTAATCCTGACCTCTGGCTTGGGCGGGGGATACCCCTCCGATTTGATCATCGGGCAGGTGGTAACCCTGCGCAGCCTCGAATTCGAACTTTTCCAACAGGCCACAGTTCAGGCGGCGGTAGACTTTGCCCGCCTCGAAATCGTTCTTGTCATCACCAACTTTCGCCCGGTGGACATCACCCCCCTGGTTCCCTGACCCTTCTCTGCCCGTTTGACATGCGAAACCTTGTTGCCTTCCCCCTGCTTTTTGCGGCAGTCATTTTTCAATCAACCATTGTCAGCCAGGTCAAACTGCTCGCCGGTTATGCCGACCTGCCCCTGTTGATTCTTGCCGCCTGGGCGTTGCAAAAAAACGTCAAAACCGTCTGGCATTGGGCGGCGCTTGGCTGCTTTTTGGTTTCCTTCGTTTCGGGGATGCCATGGGCGGTTTATGTGATTGGATATCTGACGGTTGTTTACATGGCGAAAATTCTCCAGCGCCGTGTCTGGCAGGCGCCTCTGCTGGCGATGTTCAGCGTGACCTTCATTGGCACTTTATTCCTAAACCTGTTATCTTTTATCACCCTGCAGGTTTTGGGATCTCCCCTGGCGTTTCTCGACGTGATGGGCTTGATTACCCTGCCGCAATTGTTATTGAACATGTTGTTTTCGATACCGGTTTACGCCTTTATGCGCGAGCTTGCGCGTTGGGTGTATCCTGCCGAGGAGTATGAATGAGTTCCAACTCTGCGCCGCGTCCCGTTCGTTTTGAAGCATGGCGGCTCTTTGTTATTTACATCATCGTTGCGCTTGCTTTTTCGGCCTTGCTTTTCAGGCTGATCAACCTTCAACTTATCGAAGGTTCCTCGTGGAAAATCAGGGCTACCGACAATTTCACCAACGAAGTCAGTGTCCCTGCGCCGCGCGGTATCATCTATGATCGCAATGGTTATATCCTTGCGCGGAATATCGCTTCCTACAATGTTGTCATCACGCCAGCCAGTCTTCCTGATGACGATTCTGATATCCAGCACATTTACCGCGAATTGTCTGAATTGATCGAGGTTCCGGTTGGTGGACCAGTCACCGATGAGGCGCTCGACGAAGCAAAATTATTTGCGGCTTGTGTGCCGGGACCAACCATCAGTCAAATGGTTGCCTTGCAGGATACCATCGCCCCCTACAGCGCGGTCAAAGTCAAGTGCAATGTAACCGAAGATATTGCGCGCACCGTCATGGAAAAATCGGTAGACTGGCCCGGTGTGACGGTCGACGTGGAACCCATCCGCGATTATCCCACCGGTTCGCTGACTGCCAACCTGATCGGGTTTCTCGGCCCCATTCCTGCCTCACTCGAAGAAGAATTGAGGGCGCAGGGTTTTGTTCCCAACCGTGACAAAATTGGTTACTCCGGTGTGGAAGCCTCTCTGCAAGACGCCCTGGCGGGCAGGAACGGTTTGCGGGTTGTCCAAATCGATGTGGCAGGGCAGGAACTCCGCAATCTCGAACCGCCTATTCCGGCAGTTCCCGGCAACAATGTCTACCTGACAATCGATACCCGCCTGCAAGCGGCGGCGGAAGCCTCTCTGTTGCAGGAAATCAGTTTCTGGAACACCTATTTTGATACCATTCGCATTTCGAGCGGCGTGGTCATTGCGATGAACCCAAAGACCGGTGAAATTCTTGCCATGGTTTCCTATCCTTCCTACGAGAACAACCGCTTCGCGCGTTTGATCCCCGCCTATTATTACGAGCAATTGAGCCAGGACCCGCGTCACCCGTTATTGAACAACGCCATTTCAGCCGAGTTCCCGCCCGGCTCTGTGTTCAAGTTATCCACCGCCACCGGCGCTTTCAACGAGGGCGTTGTCAGTTTGGATAAGATTGTGGACGCGCCCGGCCAATTGGAGTTGTGTGAAAAGTTCAACCCCAACGATGTTTGCACCGAGTTCAACACCCGCCCTTTTGTCGATCATATTTACGAGAAAAAACCTGAAGGTTTTGGCCCAATCAGTTTTTTGCAATGTATTGCCTATTCCAGCAATGTCTGTTTCTATAAATTGGGCGGTGGTTACGAGGACGAAATTCCGCAGGGATTGGGAATCGAACGGCTGGGTGAGTATGCCCGCGCCTTGGGCTATGACCGGGCGTCTGGCATTCAACTGCTTGGCGAAGCGGATGGATTGATTCCCGACCCGCAATGGAAGCGCATCAATACCGGCGAAAACTGGTCTACCGGCGACACCTACATCGCCAGCGTGGGGCAGGGTTATGTGCTTGCCACCCCCTTGCAGATTTTGATGTCTGGCGCGACGATTGCCAATCATGGAAAGTTGATGCAGCCAACGGTTGTCCGCGACATTACCAACGGCGACGGCAAATCGATGGAGTTCTGGTTTGATCCCGAAAACCTCGCTGTTTCCGGGTTCCAAATTCCGGGCAGTTACCAGATTTCGCCTTTCACCCCCAACCTGAAATGGGATGTGACAGTCACCCCCCTTATTAAGGGATATTTCTGCGGAGATGGCTATTGCAGTCTGCAGGAAAACGACATGAAAATCATCAAGCCCGAATCCATAGAAGCCGTGCGACAGGGTACGCGAATGGCCGTAACCGACCCGTTTTTTGGGACTCTCTACGATGTGTTCAACGGCTTTCCCATTGCCGTGGCTGGAAAAACCGGCACCGCCGAGTACTGTGACGACGTAGCGCGCGCCGCGAATCAGTGTGATTTTGGAAAATGGCCCACCCATTCGTGGACTTTGGCGTATGCCCCCTATGAAGACCCGGAGATCATTGTGGCGGCTTTTGCCTACCACGGCGGAGAAGGCGCCAGCGTTGCAGCCCCGATTGTGGCGCGGGTCATTCAAGCCTACTTCGAGTTAAAAGCGATTGACATTGCCTTGCAAAACCCGGCAACAGGCCAGTAACATTGCGGGATGCGTGCAATTATTTCGCTTTGGCTAATCCGTCAGGTATAATCCGCTACTGGATTTATGGATGCAGTGAATTCCCTTGTTCAGATCAAGGGCGTGCGCGATGGATTGCTTGCCACACTTGCCGATGCCGCATGGGAGGAGCAATGCGCAGCCTTGATCTCTCAAA
>CAILWD010000411.1 GCA_903837815.1 uncultured Chloroflexota bacterium
CGCGCCGAACTCGCCGCCAAACCGCACTATATTCAGGATGTGCTGGAAGACGGAGCCAAACGTGCCCGCGCCATTGCCGAACAGACGATGGTCGAAGTCCGCGAGGCGATGCAGTTGCCGTAAAAGTAGACAGGTAAACACGTACACACGTATAGATTGTCTACTTGTTTACCTCTTTACTTGTCTACCTTCCCATGCGCCTTCTCATCCAGCGGGTTTCCCGCGCAAGCGTCACCGTAGACCAGCAGACCATTTCCCAAATCGGAAAGGGTCTGCTGATTTTATTGGGAGTCGGTCATGGCGATGGGGAGGAACAAGTTACCTTCCTGGCCGAGAAAACCGCCAACCTGCGCATCTTCGAAGATGAACAAGGCAAGACCAACCTCTCGGTGCTGGATGTGAAAGGGGAAGCCATCGTCGTTTCCCAATTCACCTTGTATGCCGACTCCCGCAAGGGACGCCGACCCTCCTTCACCGATGCTGCCCTGCCCGAAGTTGCCGAGCCGCTGGTGGAGCGCTTCGTCGAACTGCTGCGCAGACATGGAGTCTCAACCCAAACCGGTCGTTTTGGCGCGGATATGAAGGTTGAAATCCACAACGACGGTCCAGTCACCATCTGGCTGGAAAAATAACCGGCGCAGACCAGGTTCCATTTAGAGGAAAAAATGCAATCCCGCCCCAACCTGCTCCAACGCGGACTGCTTTTGTTTTTCATGCAAAAGCCGGTGACAGCGGTCATCACCCCCATTCTGCACAAGGTGGATGGCTTTTTCTGGAAACTCAGCGGAGGGCGGCTCTTCTTTTCCAGTTGGCTGATTGGAATTCCCGCCTTTCGCATCATTACGACAGGCGCAAAGAGCGGAGAAGCGCGCATCCTCATCATTTATGGATTCACCGAAGGCGGGCGTATTGGCTTGATCGCCTCCAACTTTGGGCGTGAAAATCATCCCTCGTGGTATTACAACCTCAAAGCCAATCCCAAATGTCAGGTCGAATGGCAGGGTGTCATGCGTGAATACGTTGCCCACGAATCCGAAGGGGAGGAGCGTGAAAAATTCTGGAACATGGCCGTGTCCTACTACAAAGGCTACAAATTTTACGCCATCCGCGCCACGCCGCGCCGCATCCCTGTGATGGTTTTGGAGCCGTTAAAATAATTGTCAAGATGAGAATTTCATGATAAAGTTGCGCCCGTAGGATGCAAGTAGCTTTTCGTTGTGGAAGTAAAAAGACGGCGGCTCAAGGCAGGACCTTAGAGCCGTTTTGTTTAACCGCCCGATGAAAGACGACTGCGTCACCTTATTTTTTATTTTGCTTAGGAGGCAAAAATGTCTGATCGTGTAGTCGGTACGGTTAAATGGTTCAACGGAACCAAGGGCTTCGGATTCATCGAGCGCGAAGGCGGTCCTGATGTCTTCGTCCACTTCTCCGCCATCCGCGGCGATGGGTTCAAGAACCTGCAGGAAGGCCAGAAGGTGGAGTTCTCCATCGAGAAGGGCCCCAAGGGTTTGCAAGCTGCTGACGTCGTTGTCCTTTAATTTTTTTCCGCACCAACCAAAAACCGCCCCGAACTTATTCGGGGCGGTTTTTTTGATTTTGAACATCATCGCTTTTTGCGCAGGAAGAACCTGACCAGCGCCCAAACGATCAAAACAGGCGGGGCAACGATGGGGACAAAGACCACGAAGACCCAAATCAGGAAATCGATAATTCCCTGGTAGGCGGAGGTGACAGCCTCTTTTGCATTGCTAAAAGTCTCGCTGGGCTGCCAGACATCAGGCGTTGGGGTGGGAGCGGGTGCTTCGATGATTTCGGGTAGCACAGGCTCGAAGTTGACCGTGATGGTGGAATAGGCAGAGCGATCCTGCAAATAATTCATCCGCCCCTTGAGTTGCTCGATCTGCGACTCCACATTGGATAATTCCTGGTTGATGCGCAGGGCTTCATCCACGGTTTGCGCCTGATCGAGGAAGGATTTGATGCGGTCGCGGGTGGCTTCGAGGTTCGTGACCTGGGATTGCAGGTCAACATACTCGTTGGTCACATCCTCGCCTGAAGCAGTCTCGTCGAGGACTTTGACCGACAGTCCGCGCAATCGGCTGAGCGCCCGCTCGAATTGGTCAACGGGAACGCCGATGGTAATTGTGGCGTACTTGTAGTTTTCACTGTTGGCATAAGGCTGGTACCACACCCGCGAGCTGATGATGTATCCACCCAAATCCCCGATAACCTGTGTGGCGCGGTCGATGGCGATGTCGGTATCTTCCACCAGCAGTTTGACTTGCCCGTCTTTTATGATCATATGCGACGCGGCAAAATCGGCTGCATCCAGCGGCGCGGCGCTGGTGAGGACTCCCGCCCCCGAACCTGCGGTGGAATCTTTCGCGGCTTCCGCTTCGGCAGGGATGGCGGCTTCTGCTACGGGCGCTTCTGCATAGACTTCCTCGGCAGCAGGGGCTTCTGCGGCAGGCGCTTCCATGACGGGAGGCGCTCCACAGGCGCTGAGGAGCGCAAGACC
>CAILWD010000412.1 GCA_903837815.1 uncultured Chloroflexota bacterium
CACTCCCCTACCCCATATTCTTCTTCATCGAATACTTCAGCGCAACCTTGTACACCTCGCCGAGTTTTTCACCCATGGCTTTGGCTTCGGGGTTGTCTCCCTGAGATTCCATCTGGGCAACCAGTCCACTAAGCGAGTCGAGGAATTGCTGGTTGACCATTGCGTCGTTTTGCTTGAGCATGGCTTCGAGCGTTGCATCATCAGGAGCCTGTATCAACTGCTCGATGAAGGCAACCTCGGGCGGCGGCGCGCTGGCTTCCTGCAAGACCTGCACCATCTTTTGCAGTTTGCCCATGCGGGCGTAATCGTTCTTCTCGGATGCCTGTTTCAGCATCTGATTGACCACCTCGGCGGCATCCTGCGTAAAGCCTTCGAGATTTTCCTGCGTGGCTTTGGCTACATCGTCCTGTTCGAGGATCGCCTCGACGAAATCCTGCGCCTGCTTCAAGCGCGCTTCCATTTGCTTGTCCATCTCGGCGACAAATCCCAGCAGCTTTTCGCGGACCGATTCCAGGCGGGCTTTCTCTTCGTCGGAGGCTTTGTCGATCTTCTCGGTCAGGCTTTGGAAGAAGACGTAGTCCATGCCGCCGCGCGCCATCGAAACATAGGCGCGAATACGGGCTTCGTTCGGGGCTGCAATCACCAAGTCCAGCAGTTTTTCACGGGTCAGGCTTCGTCCCAATGCCTGCAATTCCTTTTGCGCCGCTTCCATTTCGCCGACGGATTCTTTCAACTGACGCCCGAAGGCGGTCTCGTCCAGCAGTTGTTTTTGCAGTTCGATCAACGCGCGGGCGATGGGTTCCTGTCCGCTTTGCATGGCGTTTTGCGCGATGCGGCTGAACAGCCCAAAGAACTGCTCGTCGATGATCTTTTCGTTTTGACGGATCATTTCCAGCCGCGCATCCGCCGAAGTCATCTGGAGCAGTTTCTCGATCAACTGCACCCGCTCCTGCTGCGCCTTGATCATGTCCGACGAAATGCCGTCCTTGTTGAGGATGGTCTCGATCATCGACTCGTAGGTGAAGTTGGCTGTTGGCTTGAATAAATAGCCTTTGCGCTTTTCGAGCGGAAGCCGCTCCACCACTTGCTTGATCAATGGTCCCATGAGTTTTTCCTGCTCATTGAGCGGGAGTCCCAACTCGGGCGGGAAGAAAGTCAGCAGAAGTTCCTTGTCATTGTCGTGATAGATGACTGGGGTGGCAAGGCGTCCTTCATATCCGCAGTGCGGACAGCGGGCGTAGTTGGATTGTCCGCTCAACAGGCGCTGCTTGGAGGCGGGTTCATAGGTCACATCGAAAAGCTGTTCGACGTTGGCTGCGATGGGTTGTCTACAGCGGGGGCACGAGATTTGTGTTTGAGGCATGAGTTAATTTCCGATTTATGATTTTAGATTTATGATTATACGTCATTGCGAGGAGGATGTTCTTTTCGACGAAGCAATCTCCTAAAATTTGGGGATTGCTTCGGGCAAAGAACGCCCTCGCAATGACATGATATTGAGGTTATCCAACTAACTCTTCCAGCCGATCAATATAGCCTTCCATCACGGCAAAGGTTTCCTCGACGGGTTGGGGCGTGGTCAGGTCGACGCCGGCTTTCTTGAGGACGTTCAGCGAATAATCCGAATTGCCTGCTTTGAGGAAGCCGAGATAATCTTCCGCTGCGTTTGGTTCGCCGCGCAGGATGCGGTTCGAGAGGGCGTGCGCGCCTGAGATTCCCGTCGCATACGAATAGACGTAATAGTCGGCGAAGAGATGCGGGAAGGTTGCCCAGGTCTTGCCGACGCGCTCGCGGTCAAGCTCAAAGTTGGGACCAAAACCCTCGGCAAACAGATCAGCCATCAGCGTGATCATTGAATCCGCTGTCAGCGGTTCGCCGCGTTCGGCGCGTTGATGAGTCTCCAGTTCAAAGCGAG
>CAILWD010000413.1 GCA_903837815.1 uncultured Chloroflexota bacterium
GCGCCGATGGACTCTGGCTGAAGGTGCAGAAATCAGACGGCAGCCTCGTCGGCTGGAGTTTGAGCAAAGACCTGTTGCTGGTGGACGACACAACTCCACCGCCCGATGAAGACGAAGCCACGCCCGTCCCCGATGACGATGATAAGAAATGGTATCGCGTGAAAGCCGCCACCTCCATCGTACGCGACGCTCCCAGCGCGTCGGGCAAGGCGCTTGGTACGGTCATCCTCGACGACACCCTGCCTGCCCTGGACGATGCCAGCAACGCAAGTTGGATTCAAATCCGCCGCGTAGACGGGTTAACAGGCTGGAGCGAGAAGAAAAATTTCGTCTTCCTCAGCGCAACCCGCCCGACCTCCATCAAGCAGAATCTATTCAAGGGCGTCACCTTCCTGCAAAAAGACATCACCTCGCCGCGCAAGAACCGCATCTATGTGATGGCAATCGACCTGACCACCAGTGGGCTTGAATTCCTTGTCACCCCGTCGAAATTCACCAATGGCGTCATCTGCACGCGTATCACCTCGAAGTTCCTCGAAGAATTCAAGGTTGGCGTCGCCATCAACGGGGATGGATTTAATTACCTCGACGTGGCAACCTACCCGCCCGCCTCCACCTGCCCGAATGGCGGCGACCCGGTCAAGGTCAATGGCTATGCCGCTTCACGCGGAACGATCTATTCCCCCACGAAGACCATTCAGCCGACGGTTTATATCAGTTCCAAAAATGTGGTGACGGTTGACGAAAAACCCAGTAAGGTCTTCAACGCCGTCTCCGGCGACCGCGTGGTGGTACAAAAAGGCGCAGTGGTCAAGAACCTTGCGGCGCTTGCGCCCGCCCCGCGCACGGCGCTCGGCGTCAACAAGAACGGACGCTGGCTGATCTGGATGGTCATCGACGGCAGGCAGGAGAGTTACAGCGAAGGCGTTACGCTTGCGGAACTGGCCTCCCTGCTCATCTCCTACGGAGTGTATACCGGCGTCAACATGGACGGCGGCGGCTCTTCGGCGATGGTCATCAAGGGCGTGGATGGCGAAGCCCGCATCCTCAACTCGCCCATCGACCAGGGCATCGTCGGCAAGGAACGCTCGGTGGCGAACCATTTGGGGTTGCTGGTGAAGTAGGCTGATTTTTCGCCACAACAAACCACACGAACGGCATGAACGATAAAATGCTTTTCGTGTGGTTTATGTTTTTTTACCATTTTCATGTACTTCGTGATTCCCACCCAGTGAAATCCAACCAAAAAGCCATTCTCGCTGTTCTCTCCGCCTTTGCCTGTGTGGCAGCGGTGGTGAGTTTTTCCTACGCAAGTCAGGCGTATCAGGCATGGAGTCAAAAACCACTGGGCCCCGTTCTTGAATCGGCAACGCCGGGGCAAAGGCAACTCCCCGCCACATGGACAGCGCCGCCGTCCACGCCAATCAGCACAATCACACTTGCCCCCACATTGAGTTTTGCCACCAGCACGCAGCCCATCGTGCCGTTGTGCTACGGTCTGCCGCCGATGACCCTGCTTGCCATCGGCACAGACCAGCGTTCCGACGATTACAAATATGGGCGGGCGGACGCGATCCGCGTCATCCGCGCGGACTTCATCTCGCGGCGCATCTCCGCCCTGGAGTTTCCGCGCGACCTGTGGGTGGAGATTCCCGAAATCTCCGACAACACCGGGCAAGACCATGACAAACTCAACACCGCGTATTTTTATGGCAATCCCGGTCTGCATTATTGGGAACATCCCAGTGAGGGGCCTGGCTTGCTGGCTCGTACCCTTGATTTGAACTTCGGTGTGAAGGTCGATCATTATGTCGCCGTCAATATGAATGTCTTTGTCGATTTGGTGGATACGCTCGGCGGCATCGACATCACCCTCCCCGAAGCGGTGGACGGGCGCACGGGCAGCGACAAAAGCAAGCGGTTGTACTTCCCTGCCGGGGACTTGCACCTCGACGGCGAGCAAGCCCTGACCCTGGGACGAATCCGCAACGTGAGTGTTTTCTCCCGCGCCAAACATCAAAACCTCGTCATGTGCGCCGTGCAAAAGAAAATGGAAAGCCCCGAAGCGCTCATGCAAATGCCTCAAATCATTGCCTCATTCGTGGATCACATCCAAACCGACCTGACGCCGACTCAAATCAGTCAATTGGCTTGTCTCGGCGCCAGCGTCCCACGCAATAGCATCCTGTTTGCCAGTTTTCCGCGCGAATTTTTCAACCCCGCTGAAATCTACGACCCCGTTCTCAAACAAAACGTCTTCATCTGGGAAGCCGACTTCGACGAAATGACCCGCTACGTGGAGCGCTTCAATGCCGGCAGTTGGCCCCAACCCGCGACATCCGCCGAGCCTGATTCCGAAGTCAGCGACTGCGAGTAAGCATTCTCTATTCCCTATTCTCTTCTTGTTATAATCCCCCTCATGAAACGCTACCTCCTCTTTACTGTCTTCGCCTCTGGCATGACCACCCTCGCCGCCGAACTCGCGGCGGGACGTTTAATTGGCAACGTCTTCGGCACCAGCAACCTCGTCTGGGCGAGCATCATCGGGCTGATTCTGATTTACCTAACCTTCGGCTACTTCCTCGGCGGCAAATGGGCAGATGAAAACCCGACGGCGGGAGCGATGTACCGAATCCTCGCCTGGGGCGCGTTCACCGTCGGGCTGGTTCCCTACGTTGCGGGGCCCGTCCTCAAGTTTGCGGCGACGGGCTTCGAGGCGTTGGAAGTCGGCGTGATGGCTGGCTCCTTCATCGCCGTGTTGATTTTGTTCATCGTGCCCATCACCCTACTCGGAACCATCTCTCCCTTCGCCATCCGCCTCTCGGTGGACGACCCCACGAAGTCGGGTCAAATCTCAGGGCAGATTTACGCCATCTCGACGCTTGGCTCTTTCATTGGGACTTTCCTGCCGACCCTGATTTTGATTCCCACCATCGGTACAAAACTCACCTTTTTCGCCTTCGGCATTTTCCTGCTGACCGTCGCGCTGATTGGGCTTGCCCGCTTTGCAAGTCGGCGTGAAGCGCTCAAACTGATTTGGATGCCCGTCGTGCTGGTTGCTGTTGCCATTCTCTCGGCGGGGCAATCGCTCAAAAATAGTTCGGGACAAGTGTACGAAACCGAGTCTGCGTACAATTATATTCAGGTGGTGCAGCAGAGTGGCTACACGCTCCTAAAGCTCAACGACGGGCAGGGCGACCATTCCTTTTATCATCCCGATAGTTTACAGTATGTTGGACCCGGACCCTGGGAGCAGTTTTCGGTCGGTCCCTTTTTCTACGCGGAACGAAAACCGCAGGACGTTCAGCGCATGGCGATTGTCGGCTTGGCGGCTGGGACTGCTGCGCGACAGGCAACCGCAATCTACGGCGACGACCTCGCCATCGACGGCTTTGAACTCGACGACCAGATTGTGGAAGTCGGCAGGGAATACTTCGGCATGAACCTGCCCAACCTCACCGTCCATATCGGCGACGGGCGGCTGAACCTCGAACGCAGTCCGCACAAATACGACATCATCGCAGTGGACGCCTATCGTCCGCCCTACATCCCGCCGCACATGACCACCCGCGAGTTTTTTGAAATCGTCGCCGCCCACCTCGAAGACGACGGAGTCCTGACCCTCAACGTCGGCTCCACTCCGGGCGACAGGCGGCTCATCGACGGGCTGGCAACGACGATGGCGACCCAGTTCCCAAGCATTCACGTCATGGATATTCCGGGGACGCTCAACACGATGATCTTCGCCACCAAGCAACCGACCTCCCGCGACGACTTCACCCGCAATCTGGTTGCCCTCGGCACAGATCCAAACACCCACCCGCTGCTGGTCAACGCCATGTCGGCGACCTTTGCCAACTTCAAAGACGGCTACGAGACAACAACCGTCTTCACCGACGACCTCGCTCCCATCGAATGGATTGTCAACGACATGGTGGTCAGCTTCGTCCTGCAAGGCGGGCTGGAGTTTTTGCAATAGTCATAGTATGTCATTGCGAGGGCGACGTTTTTCCGCCCGAAGCAATCTCCTGCTCATTTGGAGATTGCTTCGCCGCAAAGAGCAAGAGCGCGGCTCGCAATGACATATAAAAGAGAACCCATGAAAACCTATCTCATCTCCTTCCTCACCCCCATTGCCCTCATCGGCGCGGCATTGCGAATTTTGCTGACGCCCGTTTTCTACACCGTCGAATACAACATGCCTTACTTCCCCGCCGACGAGTACGGCTTCACCAAAGAAGACCGCTTGCGTTGGGCAAAGCCCTCGGTCGAGTACCTCAGCAACGGCGCGGACATCTCCTACCTCGGCGATTTGAAATTCGACGACGGGACACCCATCTACAACGAGCGCGAACTCAGTCACATGGCGGATGTCAAAGGCGTGGTGTTGAACGCCCTCGGCGTGTGGACGATATCCCTCATTATTCTGACCGTCCTTTATACCCTTGCCAAACGCGGCGGCTGGATTCCCGACTACCTGAACAGCGTGCGGCGCGGCGGGCTGTGGATGATTGGTCTGGCGGCGGCGTTGGGGCTGATGGCCGGACTCGGCATTCTGGTCAACCCGAATATCTTCTGGGAATTCTTCTCCGCCTTTCACCACGTCTTCTTTGAAGGCGACTCCTGGCTCTTCTATTATTCCGACACGCTGATCCGACTCTTCCCCATTCGCTTCTGGCAGGATGCTTTCCTCTGGGCGGCAGTCCTTGCCTTGGGCGGCGGCGCGGCGCTGGCGTTTGGGTTACGGGTAAAAAGATAATCCCATGCAAGACGAAGAACTGCTGGCACGCTTTGGCAAACCACGCGGTGAGTTGATTCAACTCGTCGAGCGGCACACGCTGACAGTTCAGGCATGGCTTTCGTCGCGGAGTCCGCAAGCGGCAAAGTTCAACGGCAAGGGAGTGAAAGCGTCTTCGACAGGATTCAAGATTCCCCTGCTCAACCTTGCTCTCGGCTGTGACTTCCCAGCAGGAATCAGCGCGGAAGAAATCGACAAGGAAATCCAAGCCGTCATCGGCTTCTTCGCGGAAAGAAACGTCCCCTGGTATTGGTGGATGAGCGCGCAGCCATCGCCCGAAAACATCGCGCAAATTTTGGAAGGTCACGGGCTGGCGTA
>CAILWD010000414.1 GCA_903837815.1 uncultured Chloroflexota bacterium
GAATATCTTTTTCAGCTTGTTCAAGAGCATGTTGCGCCGCCCATCGTTCATCGGCCCAGGGGCCAAGCAGGTTTTGGATTTCGTTTTCACGATCAGCGGGGTAAACAACCATGAACAGGTAGTTGAACGTGCGCCAGCCGTCGAGGTAATCCTCGTATTGGCTGAGTAGGTCTTTGCCGGGTTTGAGGTAGGCATCCTGCACGACGAATCCGCCACGGGCATCGTCATAGCCGGTGGTGAAGAGGTAATGTCCGAGCCAGCTAATCTTGCCGTTGGCGTCGCGTTCGTAATATCCCTTCTCGACCAGAACCGGAAAACCCGCCGCGATAAACCGTTTGATCAGGTTGATATCTCCGCCATAGCGCATGAGGGCGCGGTATTCGGTCTCCTCGTTGACAAAGTCCACCATCTCGTAAGGCATGACGTTTTTATCAGGCTCGCTTTGTTCAATGAAACTTTTACGCGTATCGCCTGAACCGGGCTTGACCACACGGGCGACATCGTCGCGGTTGCCAGCCCAGCCCCAGAAGTTGAGCGCCATCGTCAGGTTGGCGGGACCGCAATAATTCCAGCGTTCGTGCTGGTCTACGTATTTCACGCCTTGCAAAATCGTCGAAGCGGGAATGGGCGTAAATGTGACCGTCGGTGTCAGCGTAGGACCAACTGTAGGCGTCGCAGTGGCGGTCACTTGCGGGGTTAACGTCATCAGGTATTCAGCGCGGACGGTGGCGATGGCGGTCTCGACGGTCAACGCCGCTTCACCGCTGGGTTGAAAGACGGCTTCGGAAGGTGGGTTGAAATAGTAGATGATCTTCGTCCGCAGTTCATCCACGCGCCAGGCAAGACGGCTGTGGACAGGCGGCAGGTTATAGATGCCGGCGGCGAGCGCAAGAAAAGCCACGAGAGCCAGCGGGATCAACCATGATTTTTTATATCTCGATTTCCGTTTCATGGGAGATGATTATAAAGCATAAAAAATAACCGCCGCCGGGGACGGCGGCGCGAAGCGAAAGATCGTTTCTTGCACATCAACGGCGGCGGGACCAGAACCAGATCAGGATGGGAATGGCGATCAAAATCACGCCGAGGAAAATTCCGCCCAGCCCGCTCCAGATGACGGAGACTTTATCGAGGTTTGTATCCAGTTTCAATTGCGCCTCATCCGCGAGCAGACCAAAGCCTGTAATGAGGAATCCAGTCACCGCGGAGAGAATCCCCGGCAAGCCGCAGAGGAAGGCTGCAACGATGGTGAGGACAAGACTGCTTTTCGGGTTCACAAGCGTTCCTTGGTTCAGCAGGCAATCACCGGATTAAATAAACCCGCCCTGCGCCACGATCACGCTTTTTCCGCCGACGAAAATATTGATGTGCTGTCCGCGCTGCTCCGCTTTCAATAACAAAAGCGACGGCCTGCCGATTTCATAGCCCTGCTCACTGCGGACATCCACATTTTCCCGCCCGAAATAATGATGCTTTGCCAGGTACCCCGCCAGGCATCCGTTGCCGCTGCCGGTCGCCGGGTCTTCGGGGACGCCGTAATAATCCACGAAAACACGCACGCTGATATCGTTTTGCGGTTCGTGCGCCTCGGGGCAAAAGATAAGAATGCCCTTTGCCACCGTGTTTTGAATCAGGACAAAATATTTTTCCCTGTTGACCTTTGCCTTTTTCAAGGCGGCAAGACTTTTCAACGGGACGATGAAGAAGGGCAGACCCGTCGAAACTTCTTCGATGGGAAAACGGTCATCGATTTCGCGGACATCCAAACCCAAAACTTCGGCGAGGGCTTCGGGCTGGTGCCGTTGACCAAACTTCGGCTCGACTTGCTTCATCCACGAATAACCGTCTGCGCTGAAAGTGACGGGGATTTGTCCCACCTTCAACTTCAATGTCACACTTTCGGCAGCCCCGCCCAAAATCTCGTTGCGGATGATGTGCGCCGTCCCAATCGTCGGGTGTCCCGCAAAGGGGACTTCCTCGTTGGGCGTGAAGATGCGCACATCGAACCCGCCGTTAACCTGTTCATCCGACAGGATGAAGGTGGTCTCCGAAAAGTTAACCTCCCGCGCAAGTTTCTGCATCTCCTCGCCGGAGATTCCCGCCGCGTTCCGAAAAACGGCAAGCTGGTTGCCTGCGTATTTTTTCTCGGCGAACACATCCAGAATGTAAAAATTTTTATTCATTGATTTGCTCCTGTGAAAATGAATTCATCCGCCCCGCCACCATCGGGCAAAGCCTTTTTCGGCAGGCGGTTTTAGGCTGGCAACCGCCTTCTCGACTTCCGCGCAGAATTTTTGCGCGGCTGGCTCCGGCCCCATCCCAACGTATCCGCGAACACGATTTTTGGAGTGGCGGACGAAGCCCGCGATTTCCAGGCCGTGATCCCGGTTTACAAAGGAAGCGTGGATCTTGACCTGGATTTCCTTCAAGTTGGCGGCGGTCAACACCGTGTCGGATCGATCCCCCTTCCGCACCCAGATCAGCCACTCGGCGCCAAGCAACATCCCGGTATGAATCGTTTGATCCGCCCCGCTGTTCAGCCAGCCTGAACCTTTTCTCGTTGAAACGGTCTCACAGCAGAGCAGGGTTTCGGTCTCCGGGTTACCCAGAGCCTGTTCTCGAAAATAGTTTTGAACCGCCTGTCGCAGTTCAGTTTGCAATTGACTCACAGAACATTCCCGCGTGGCGCGGTTATAGTCAGTCATATCTGGCTCTCTTCAATTCCTTATTTTGCCAATCTCATTGTCAAACGCCCCGGTAAATCACCCGACATGCGGCGCAGCATAAGAGGGCGATTTATGCGCATGTACCACCTTCCAGTCGCCATCCAACTTCACCATCACACGGCTTTCGTTATGCGCGGCAACTTTCACGCCTTCGGGCTGCGCCGTGCTGATAAGCAGGGTATAACTCGCGATTGCCGTATCGCCATAACGCTGAATGCGCAGATTCGATAAATCGAAACGAGTCTTCCCCTTTTCCTCTGCCCCAAAAACGGAACCACTCGCCGCGTTCGAGGTCATCATAAATTCATGAAACGGCAGTCCGTCAATTCGGTGCGGCGTAACCCACCACTCGTACAACGTCAAATCTTCCGCCGTCGTTTCGTGATACGCGGCGATGTCGTTGGTCATGATTCCCTGCAGGTGTTTGAGCAAAAAGCCGTAAACTTCTGAATCCATAAGCGAACTCCTTTTTTGACGGTAGACCGTGGACGACGGTCTATCGTCCATCGCCCAAAAGAATTTTGAGATAGGACTCGACCATCGAATCCAAGCCGAAAGCGGATTCTGCCCGCTGCCGCGCCGCCGCCCGGGTTTGATTCTGTTTCTCGAAAACTTTCCCAGCCTCAGCCGCCAGCGCCGAAATATTGGGCGTCTCCAACTTCCAGGGGTTTGCGCCATAGGAGACGACACAACCCGCATCGTCTGTCACCAACTCTTTGAGCGAACCGCTGTCAAAGCCAATGACGGGCAGCCCGCAAGCCAGCGCTTCGATGACCGAATTCGGGCAGGGCGGGTTGACCTCGGCACAGTACATCAAATGAGACGATCGGGCGAGTTTGGGAATTTCGGCGCGGGGGACGGTACCTAAAAATTTGACGGGAACTTTGCTTTGCAGTTTTCGTTGCGTGGCTTTATCCACCGTGCCAGCCACGACCACTTCCATCGGGTATTTATCTGCGAGTTTCTCCGCCACGCTGACGGCATGGAACAAGCCAGAGTTCAATCCGCGCGCCAGGCTGCCCTCTAAAAGCAACATGCGTTTTACGCCGACAGGACGCTCGCCTTCGCCATCGGGCGAGTAGGTCTGCAAATCCACGCCATTAATGATAACCGTGGCGGGAGCCTTCGCCGCGCCGTACCAATCTTCCCACCATTTGCGGATGAACTGGCTCTGGTACACCACCCTGTCGGCAAAGTGATCGCGAATAAGAGCCAGCATCAGGTTGCCATACTCGGCGCGGACGGAGTATTTAATTCCCGACCACTTCACGCGCTGAACCCAGTTGACCCCGTCCAGACGCTGAACGATGCGAATTCCGCGCCGCCGCGCCCGCCAGAGTTGACCCAGCCGTCGTGTCCCGGCAACCACGAGAACCGCATCTGATTTTTCATTTAAATCACGGCTCACTTCGATCCCGCGAGAGCGAAGTCCCTGCTCGAATTTCAGGCGAAACGAAGCCATGCCACCTGTCCCTTCCACATGCGGCGTGATGCAAATTCTAGTCATGCGCCAATTATACAGTCTTCAAAGCGGGAAAATGACGGCCCATTTCACAGGTATAATGATCATATTCAGATAACGGAAGACGGTATCCATGAAAAACAAAATCATCCTCCCCATACTTGTTTTTGCAGTCCTGCTTGCGGCTTGCGGCGGCGAAAAAACAGCGACGGCTGTAGCTGTTGCAGCCGCTGAGTCTACCGGAGGTAATGTAACCCCGGATCCCTGCTCTGAATCCGCACTGGCAGACGAAGTTGGAAAGGTCAACGACCTGATGCGCGAATTCGACGATTATTCCCGTCTGGCATCCAGCACCCCGCAAGGCCAACTAATCCAGGTGATTCCACCCATGCAAGAAGTGCGCCGCCGCGCCGAAAGTCAGAAAGTTCCAGTGTGCCTGGTGGAATTGAAGAAACTGCAACTTGCCCACATGAACACCGTGATCGAAACCCTGATGGTCTTCATGTCAGATCCAAAGGCTGAGGATGTAAACCGGGGGATTACACAATCGCGCGGCTTGCATATGAGCTACGACCTTGAGATCGCCCGTCTGCTCGGTCTGACTGTCGTTGCCCCTGTCACAAGCGCCGCCCCCGTTCCAACCGTCGACCCAAATACCGCCACAACACCTTCAGCGCAAAACAACCCTGACAGTTTGTCGGTTCTCAATCCTGGCCCAAATGATGTGACATTACTGGCAGAGCCCAATGACTCTGCCGGCGGCGTGGCAACCCTGACGGCGGGAGCCGTTGCAACGGCATTCGGCCGCACTGCTGATGGCGACTGGATTCAAGTTGAAGTTCCGGGACAAGCCGGTCAAAAAGCATGGGTATCCGCGTCTCTTGTACAAGTTTCAGGCGAACCGCCAATCGTTACTCCATAAAATACAATCGAAGTCATCACTTCAATCGGCATGAAAACCACCTTGAAAAGACTCCTTTCAATCTCTGCCTTTATACTTTTGATGCTTGCAATCGCAGGCTGCGGGCAAACAATTACGCCTGCGCCCGCTCCCAGCCCAAGTCACACACCGCCGCCCGCAAATTCTCCCACCCCCACCTTCACTCCTGATCCCTGCGCGCAGGAGAATATCGACGCCGAAATCCAAAGGGTGAATCGCCTGATGCGCGAGTTTGACGATGCCGCCACACTTTCCTCCTATCTCACTCGCGATCAGTTGAAGCCCACCATCGAAGATATGCAGCGCATCCGTCGCAATGCCGAAGACCTGACCGTGCCAGCCTGTCTCACATCGCTGCGAGAGTTGCAAATCACCCACATGAACACCTACATCCAGACCCTGCTGGTTTTTATGGGCGGCGGCGATCAGGAAACGGTTAACCAAGGCATTCAGCTTTCACGTCAGTTACACGAACTTTATGCGATTGAAATGGCGAAACAACAAGGCGCTCCCATCTCATCCACTTCGACCCCGGATCCAACGCCGACAAACCTCAAAGGCAAACCTGCCACCCAACCGCCCACTCCATCTGTCCCGATCGTGACGAATGCGGGGCCGGGAGGAATCAATATTCGTATTAAGCCAAGCCTTGAGGGGCGTACCGCTGGCGTGTTGGCGTTTGGACAATCTGCCCTGGCTGTAGGACAGACCGGGGACGGTTCGTGGATCAAGATCGAAGTGCCGGGTAAATCAGGGCAAACCGCCTGGGTCTATGCTGCGCTGGTGCAACTGAGCGGACCCAAGCCCCTGCCGGTCATCCCATCTGAGTAAACAGTTCGAGCGTGTCGAAAGCGGACATCTCAGGATGTCTGCTTTTTTGATTCGGGTCCGCGCCTTAAAAATTATGAACTTGCAAGGATTTCTGCTTGACAAATTAGAACAAGTGTTCTATATTAGAGAAGACCGTTTTTTGCCCCCGGTTCCAAAAAGGAGACTTCCCATGAACCCTTCCCTGAATATTCAACTGCTCCCGTTTTTGAAGAGCGTTTCACTCAAACGCGGCGCAATCTTTGGCGGCATTCTTATCAGCGCCCTGCTGTCCTTCGAGTTGTTCAACTTCGGCACGACTTCGTTTGCCTTGCAAGACATGCTCGGCGACCTGAAATTTGCCGGGTTGCGCTGGTCGAGCATCCTCGCTTTTGCCTTCTGCGGCATGGACTTTGCCGGCATTGCCCGCATCTTCACCCCGGAGCAGGGTCGCGACGAACCTGCCGAAGTCTGGTATTTGTTTGGCGCGTGGCTGCTTGCCGCCGCCTTCAACGCCATGCTGACCTGGTGGGGCGTCTCGGTTGCAATTGTCAACCACAACGCGGTGGGCGGCTCGCTCCTCGGGCAGGAGACCATGACCAAGTTCGTGCCAATCTTCGTGGCGGCAATGGTCTGGCTGATTCGCGTGTTGATTATCGGCACTTTTTCGATTGCAGGCGAGCGCCTCTTTACTCTTGCAGATGCCGGCCAGCGCCCGGCGTACTACAACCAGCCGCAACCGGTAAAACAAACTTATCCGCGCCCAGCACAGAACATTCCCTCCAGCATTCCGGCTGCAAACAGTTATCCGCGCCCTGCGCCGAAGCCGCGTCCCGCGCCCATGCCAAGTTATGCGGCCAACCGCCCTGAGCCGACTTATCACCCCGTTGGCATGGGCGCGATGAGCCGCAGCGAACAAAACTCATCCGTCAGGAGGTAGCCAGCCGCTTTCCGTTTTCCACAGATCATCTCTCCAAATCCAACCGCTGGGACGTCCGCAAGGGCGTCTCATGCGTTAATAATATTGTAGGGACACAGCGCCGCTGTGTCCCTACTCGAATTCGTCCAATGTGCTTTCGCCGTGGGTCAGGACATAGAATCCGCGGGAAGCGCCTTCGCTTTTATCGAAGATGAAATCGGTGACGATGTACTTTTTCTCGAAGGCAAGCTCGAACAGTTCGCGGGTGAAGAATCGCCAGTCGCGGGCGAGGGCGAAATCGGCAGATTTGAGCGCGGTGAAGTCGGCGGGGATTTCCGCCATCAGCAGGCGGCTGTCGAAGGGTGGCACATGTTCGGGCGGGTGAGCCAGACCCAAAGCGTCGGCGCGAAGCGGATAAAACGGATGGAGACCCGCTCTCGTGGCGTGAGTCAACTTGAGGGGTGGCCGCGCCCGCTTGCCGAGTCTTCTTTGGACACGCTGGGTTTGAATCCACCAATCTACCTGAAAGCGGTCGGAGGGAAGTCCAACATTCAATCCATCGCGCATGTCGCCATATTCCGAGCGGCGGTAGGTGACGCAGACCGCGCCAAGTTTGGCGATGTTGAGATAGGCATTGCGGCTGAGAAGAGGGTCGTAGGTCCAGGTGACACGATCAAGCCCCTGATGGCGCACCATCTGCCATTGGGCGCGTTTGAGCGCGAAGCCCACGCCCCCATCGCGGTGGTCGGGATGGATGCCCATCATGTGCGAGCAGTGCTTTGGGCGCGGACCGTCGGGCGTGAAGTCGAGACCGGGGAAGCCGAAGACAAAGCCGATCATTTGGTCTTCGCGGAATGCGCCGAGGATGAGTCCGCCGTTGTGGACGGCGGTGACGAGCATGTGCAACGGCACAACGTCGGTCTCGGAATCGGGCCACACAACGCGCTGGAGCTCTTCCACAAGCGGCATTTCTTCGGGCGTTTCGATCAGGCGGATGGTGAACATTGGGAAGTTACAAGTCACGAGTTACGCGGTCGCAGGGAAGCAAGTCTTTCGGTGACGGCATTCCAGGCGCGTTGATACCAGGGTTTGCGGATGAGGTAATCGAGACGATAGGTGAAGCGGGCGGGCATCAATCCGAAAATGCGCGGCATGGAGTCCACGGCGCAGGTGCGGTTGACGGCGAAGTAATCGAGCCAGAAGGATGAGATGGGAAAGTTGCGCGTCACGCCTTCAAAAAAAACGGTGAGAGCGCGCAGGGTGATCGGCGAAAGCGGCGCGAGGAAACGCCGGCGGTGTGTGACATCCATGATGGTTTCGATGATCTGTTGCAGGGTAAAGAATTCACTGCCGCCGAGTTCATATACTTCGTCGAGCGTGTCGTTCCTTTCGAGCGCCCACAAAATGCAGGTAATCAGGTCTTCGACCCACACAGGCTGAACCACCGTCCTTCCGCCGGAGGGAATGGGGAAGACCCCGAACGAAGATCGGATCAGCCTCGCAAGGTTGTTGGTGAAATGATCCTCCGCTCCGTAAACAAGCGACGAACGCAAAATAGTGTAGGGCGTTTTGCCGTTGCGGATATGCTCCTCGGCGATGCCTTTGGCTTTGAACGCGGGATATGCGGAGGATGGTCCTGCGCCGATGTGGCTGAGATACACAAAGCGGTCCACGCCCGCATCGGATGCCGCTTCGACGAGATTTGCCGTCCCCTGAATGTCTGTTGCCAGCAGGCTGCCGCGGCTGCCCTGATTCTCGGCGCTGGCAAGGTGGATGACCGTATCCACGTCGCGCAAGGCAGCGCGCAGACCGCGTTTGTCCGCAAGGCTGACCACTGCCACTTCCACCGAAACGCCCTTGGGCAGGCGCGGAGTCCGTGGTGAAGGGCGGATCAACGCCCGCACGGGAGTCCCGATGGCAGAGAACTGGCGAATCAATGCGCGCCCGATGAAGCCGGTGGAGCCTGTGATGAGGATCATGGGTGGGATTATAGTGGACAGGCATATAAGTAGACAAGTGGACAGGAAAACAGTTAAACGGGCAGGTCAATCGGGAACATACCTCAGCAATTCACTGTATGAGTGTGTTACTGCAAGGAATGACCCTGGCGTCGCCCGTCAGGACAGGCAAGCAGCCTCTCTGCCAAAATCAGGAGGTTGCTTTGGGACGCTTTGCGCGCCCTTGTAATGACTCTGTATCGGGAATTGCTGAACTTCCCCCCGAATCCTGTTTCAAAGTTATACTTGAATAAATGAAGCCCTGCGGCTGGAACCACGAGGCTTCTCATTGAACTACGCGATAGGGCGCGTAGCGGATAGGGAAATGACAGCATACTCCTGCCGCCTGCGCAATTTGCGTGGGCGGTTGTTTTTTTATGACTGCATTGCGAAGGGACAAGGCGCATGAATTTCACCGAGAATTCCAGGGTAAAAATACCCGCCATTCTGCATTTGTGCAGGATGGGATATGAATACCTGCCGCTTTCCAAATCCAAATGGGACGGGAATACCAACGTCTTCACGGATGTTTTCGTGAAAGCCATGCAGCAAATTAACCCGGAGATGACCGAGGCGGAGGCCAACCGCCTGCTGGCGGATGTTTCGCTGACTTTGGACAGCGAAGACCTGGGCAAAGCATTTTATGAAATGCTGGTCTCGACCTCTGCGCCCAGACTGATTGACTTCGCAAACTTCGATAACAACTCCTTTCATGTAGTAACCGAACTCACCTGTAAAAACGGCGACGATGAATTCCGCCCTGACATTACACTCCTTATCAACGGGATGCCGCTGGCGTTCATCGAAGTGAAGAAGCCGAATAACCGCGATGGTATTCTGGCAGAGCGGGAGAGAATCAACACCCGTTCCAAAAACCCGAATTTCAGGAAATTCATCAACATTTCGCAGGTGTTGGTCTTTTCCAACAACATGGAATACGACCCCAACGACATGGAGCCACTGCAAGGGGCGTTTTATGCCGCCACGTCTTATTCGGATACGAGGTTCAATTATTTCAGGGAGGAGGAACAACTCGACCTGAGCCGCCTGCTTGCCGTGGAGGATGACGCGCGCGAAAACCTGGTTTTGAAGAACAACAACCTTTCCGCCATCAAACATTCGCCCGAATTCCTGACCAACAAAAACCCGAACACGCCCACCAACCGCCTGCTGACTTCTCTCTTTTCCAGGGAGAGGCTGGCTTTCCTCTTGCGGTACGGCTTTGCCTATGTCAAGGGAAACGACAGTCTCGAAAAACATATTTTGCGCTACCCGCAGTTGTTTGCCATGAAAGCCATCGAGCGGAAGTTGGAGAAAGACGTCAAGAAGGGCATTATCTGGCATACGCAGGGCAGCGGGAAGACCGCGCTGGCTTTTTACAATGTGCAATATTTGACCGATGTCTTCCAGCGGAAGAAGGTCATCCCGAAGTTTTACTTTATTGTGGACCGTCTCGACTTGCTGGAGCAGGCAACCCGCGAGTTTAGCGCGCGCGGTTTGTCGGTGCAGACGGTCAGTTCGCGCGAAGAGTTGGTCAAAAGTTTCCATAAAAAACAAGCCATCCAAAACGCGGGCGGACGCCGTGAAATTACCGTAGTTAACATCCACAAGTTCAAGGAAGACAGCGATGTTGTAAAGGAAAGCGATTACGACCTGAATTCCCAGCGTGTGTATTTCCTTGATGAAGTTCACCGCAGTTACGACCCGAAGGGAAGTTTTCTCGCCAACCTGGTCAGTTCGGACAGGGAAGCCATCCTGATCGGTCTGACAGGCACACC
>CAILWD010000415.1 GCA_903837815.1 uncultured Chloroflexota bacterium
CTGGCGCATTCTTACACCTTACCCCAATAAGTTTCAAAGATGGGGAGTGAAACCGATTTATGGAAAGTACTGTTTCAATCTGCTCGGGCAGATCGAAAAGAAAACACAAATGATCTCTCGCCGTATTGGGTGTATTCAATAGAAGGCGGCGCAAAGATTGAACGCCATGTCCCATTCTTACCGCTTAGTCGAGACCAGCTCGATCTGGAAACGCTACAACGGTCGTTAACTATTTACCGCATGGTGTTCGGGCAAAACCGGCAGGAAGATGTATTGATGTATTTATCGAAATACTTTTCATCCGAAAAGCTGGAAAAATTAATGGATGAGCTTCGAATAGACCTTAGTCCCATATTGTAGGAATATATATTCTTATGCCCACCCGCCCACCTCTCGCCATCTCCAAGACTGACTACAAGGTCGCACGTTCCTGCCCGACCAAGTTGTATTATCGCATGAACAAGTACCCGTCAGCCAAGGATGGCGATGAGTACATGAAATTGCTTGCCGAAGGCGGCTACATGATCGGCGCAATTGCCACGCTGCTTTTCGATAATGCCATCCTGGTCGATGAGCCCGACCACGACAAAGCCATGGCACTGACAAAAGAATATTTCAAACAAGAGAACATCATCCTGCTCGAAGCCGCCTTCGAGAGCCGGGGCAAGTTCGCCCGCCCGGATATTCTCATCAAGCAAGGCAATGCGCTGACCCTGATCGAGGTCAAAGCCAAGTCATTCGACTCCACCGAAGAGAATCCATTTCGTGGGAAAAAGGGCGGCATCGTCTCCGGCTGGGTGCCCTACCTCGAAGACATCACCTTTCAGGCACTTATCCTGCGCGAACTCTTCCCGCACTTCACGCTCACTTGCGAGCTGATGATGCCGGACAAATCCAAGACCACCGCCATCGACAACCTGCACTCCCTCTTTGCCCTCAATCAAATTGCCGAAGATGACAGTGGATATCCGCGTGCTCGCTTCACCTTCACGGGTGATGTGAACGAACTGCGCCGCAGTCACTTCCTTTCGCGCCTCTCTGTCGACCTTGAAGTTGCGGAGCTGCTCCCCGAAGTTTCCGCCGCCGCTGTGAGTTTTATCCGGAGCATCAACCCGCTCGCCAAACTACCCACCCCAATCACCTTTGCCTGCAAAGATTGCGAATACCGCGTGGACAAGAGCGAGATCAAGAACGGCTTCCGCGAGTGCTGGGGTGAGTTGGCAGACCCCGAGCCGCATATTTTGGATCTGTATTATGGCAGCCAGGTGAAAGAAGTGCAAGCGCTGATCGAGGCAGGCAAGACCAGCTTGTATGATCTACCCGAATCCGCTCTCGGGAAGAAAGACGGTTCACTGGGTCCACGTGTCCAGCGTCAGTTAATGCAGATGCGGAATTCCAGATCCCAGACCGAATGGATAGACCCAGCCCTGGGCGAAATCCTCTCCTCCCATTCCTATCCGCTGCATTTCATCGATTTTGAGACCTCCGGGCTGGCGGTGCCCTATCATGCCGGGATGCGTCCCTTCGAGACGGTGGCTTTTCAGTGGAGCTGCCACACCATCGCAGCGCCTGGCGCGGAACCGATGCATACGGAATGGATCAACCTTGAAGAGACGTACCCCAATTTTGCCTTCGCCGAGTCGTTGATGAACCAGCTTGGGCAGGATGGCACAGTGTTCATGTGGGC
>CAILWD010000416.1 GCA_903837815.1 uncultured Chloroflexota bacterium
ACGATTCTAATTGTTTTTTCGGGCTGGGCATCGGAGGGCAGGGCGGAAAGTGCGGCTTCATGGTCGGCTGCCGCGGCGGCAAGGTCGAACCGCGTAAGGGCGAAACTCCCCAAAGCCAGTTGCGCGTGCGCTTTTTCATACCCAATGGCGGCATCCACTTTTTCAGGCGGGTAATTCTTCAATAGCTTTAGGGCGCGATTATGCAGGGCTTCGGCTGTGATTTGCGGCTGGTTTGCTGCTTCGGCGGCGAGACGCAATTGCCTTGCCGCCTCCAGCCATTGTTCGGACTTTTCGTAGTGATATGCCAGTTTTTCGATTGCGGGCAGGGAATTGGCTTCCGCTTCGGCCGGCTGATTTTTTACCAGATATTTTGCAACGACATCGTGCAGTTCGATGCGGCGTTCAAACGGCAGGCTGGTGTAAAGGACATCCCGAAAAATGGGTTGGGAAAATATGTAGTGCCTGTCCGTTCCATATTCTCTGAAGGCAATCAATTCTGCATTTTTCAGGTCGTTCAGATATTCCTCGAGGGTGGTTGGGTCGATTGTTTCGGGAATCAGGGTTCTCAACTCGTCATCACAGAATTCCACGCCGATGACCGAAGCCAGACGCGCCACTTCCCGCTGTCCTTCCGGCAGGCTTTCGAGGCGGCTCAAAACCAGTTTTTGCAGAACATCAGAGGTTTGCAGAACATCCTTGATTCGTTCCACATCGATGTTGTGGGTCTGCTTGATCCAGCGGCTGATCTCCTCTACAAAGAGGGGGCTGCCGTTGCTCTGCTCGTGAATGATATCTGCCAGCCCGGAGGTGAGGATTTCGGCAATCATTGCCTGTGTTTCCGTTCTGTTGAAGGGGGCGAGTTCGATTCTGTCGCTGTTCCTGTCTCCGTCGGATTCACGGGTTCGGGATGCAAGCAGGAAGACAATGGGGCGGGAAATCACTTCGCGGCTGATGGCTTCGAGGTAGGATTTAGACCCTTCGTCCATCCATTGCGCGTCCTCGAAGAAAATGATCAGCGGCTTTGTGGATGCGGCGGAAAGGACAGCTATCAAGGTTGCCTGTTGTTGGTCGGTTGCTTTGCCGCCGGTTTGTTGCGAGAGGTCGCGCTTTGAAGATGCCCTGTCTCCAATCAACTTGTTGAGGATTTTTGAGTCCCAGGGTTTTCGTTTGGTTTCCTCCTTTAAAACGTTCAATATATCCCCCTTGCTCCACTTGCCGCTTTCCTGCGACATTTCGAGCGCTGAACGCGCCTCGCTTAGTTTCATCATCTCGACCAGCGCCTCGGTCTGTTCTTCGGTCAGATTGAACGGCTCGATGAGGCTATCCAGCTTTTCCTTTTGGATGAGCAAATGGTCTGTGGCTGTAATACCGGCGAGTGAACGCAGCATCCCTTTCCAGCAAGAATGGGCTTCTTCCGCCAGATAGGAGCGGCACTGAAAGGCGTGAAACTGCCAGCCGTCTTCCAACGCTTTTTTGATCAGCGCATCTGCCAGATGACTCTTGCCGATACCCGCCGGCCCAGCCACGGTCAGTACATTGTTTTTTGTCCCTCCATCATGGGCGCGCTGGATAAACTGCCAGCCGCGTTCGAATTCAGAGATTCGCCCGATCAGGGGCGGGCGTTTGTGAATTCGGTTGATCAGGGTGTCTTCACGCAGACCATCCACCTGCCAGATCTCGATTGGGTTTTTCTTTCCCTTGACTGTGATTGGCGGCAGGTTGCGGGCGACGAAATAGTCTTCTGTGGCTTCCTGTACCGGCCAACTGATGAGGATTTGCCCTGCGCTTGCGGCGCTCATCAGGCGCGCGGCCAGGTTTACCTCGTCGCCCATAACGGTATACTCCCGCCGCATCGAAGCGCCTGCCTGTCCGGCAAAGGTGTTGCCGAGGGTAATTCCAATGCGATGCTCCACGAAAATGCGTTTCCCTCCCGTCGGCAGGTAACGAGACATACTCTGCGCCCATTCACGGTTTAGCGCAGACAAGGCATTATTCATTTCCAGAGCCGCGCTGATGGCGCGCTGGGCATCGTCTTCGTGGGCTACGGGAGCGCCAAAAAGCGCCAGCAGTTTTGTCCCATGGCTGTATGGGTCGATGCGGCTGACGATGCCTCCAAAGCGGTGGATGACTTCGTTGATGGCGGTAAAGTAGTCGTTTAGTATGCGCGTGACTCGTTTTGCCCCTGCCTCTCCCCATAAATCCAGCAGTTCATCAGGACCTGTGAAATTACAAAACATGACGGTGGTCGGGCGATACTCGCTTCGCAACTGCCGCTGGTCTGCATGGACGACAATACGTTCCACCAGTTCGCTGGCGAGATAGGGCGTTAACGCCTTGACCTGGACAAGTTCTTCATTGATTTTGTTTTTGATTTCATCGAGACTCGTATCCCATTGAACTGCGCTGCTGCGCGATCTTCGCCGTTCGGTGCGGGTGATTTCATACTCGTCCAGTTCCCTGTTATCCCCCGGTCTTAGCAGGTAAAACCCCGGCTTGTCTTTAATTTCCAGCATTTCGTATGTTGAAGAAAGCAGGTTGGCGGCATTTTGGTTTGCCACAATATCGCCGGGTGTTGTGCAGGCTTCGGCCTGGAGTGTCTGTGAAACAGTGGAGCCAATCAGCGCGTACTCCATTCTCTGTTCCGAGCCAACGCTGGCGGCGAGGAAGGAGCCCGCCGAAAGACCAATCTTCATGGCGATGGTCACATCTTGATCGAGAAGGGGCAGGCGCATATTGCTAAACTTTTGCATGGCGCGCATCATCCGCAGCCCGGCGCGCGCAGCCCATTGGATGTGTTCTCCGCTTTCCTGTTCCGGGAAAAACACCAGGGTGGCGTCGCCGGCAAATTTCAACAGGGTTCCGCTCGAGCGCGAGAGGATGTCGATCATCTCGGTAAAATAGAGGTTGATGGCTTCGGTCAGGGCTTCCGCGCCTTTGGGCCCCAGCGCAGCAAGCCGTTCAGAGAGCGTTGTAAAGCCGCTCACATCCGAAAATAATAAACAGCCGTTCAATATTTTCCCATCCACCACCCCCGCTCTGGGGTCTTTCATTTTTTCACGCACCAGGTCGCCGGGCAGATAGGTGGAGATGGTGTAGCGCAAAGACTGCATTCGGTCGAGCGCATTATTGAGAACCCCTTTACGCGCGCTATCCTCGACCAGTTTTCGCCACAAGTGAGGTGGAAGGTAGCGCTTCAGTTCGGGATTAAGACCATCGGGAACCGTTTGCATCGACTTATCCTTTTCCAATTCGGGCGGGGTGACATTGACAGGGCGCTCATTTTGGATGCATTCCGTGAGACAGGCTGGTCAGACATTGCTGCTTGCTCCTGAAGATCGAACAATATCAGCGCGGGGTTTCTGCCGAGTAAACCACCACCCGGTTGCGCCCTTCGCGCTTTGCCTGGTACATGGCGCGGTCGGCGTTGACGAACACCTCATCCACGCTGGCGCCGTGCAAGGGGTAGATTGCGACGCCCAAGGAGATGGTTGCTTGAATTTTCTGCTCTCCAGCCATCACCGAATGTTCCTCGAACCTGGAGCGTATTTCCTCGGCGCATTTGCTCACGTTCTTTTCTGATGCGCCCGGCATCACGATGACGAATTCCTCGCCGCCATAACGACAGACAATATCCGCGGTGCGTACGCAACTTTTCATCAGGCTGCCTGCTTCCCGCAGCATCAAGTCGCCAGCCATGTGGCCGTATTTATCATTGATCTGCTTGAAATGATCCACGTCGGCCATGAGGATGCCCATCAACGACCCGCTTTGTCGCGCGTGGTCGATCTCGCCAAACAGGATTTGATCGAGGTAGCGGCGGTTGAACAACCCGGTTAACGGATCGTGGGTTGCCTGGCGGCTCAAAGTCTCCAGCGCAACCACCTGTTCCTTTTCCCGGGCATAGCCGCGCATCAGTTCCATATCCGACTTGCGAATCCTGCTGCTGAGCATGTTCATCAGATTGATGCTGAAGGCGGGGTTTTCCTGCAAAAACTAAAAAACATTTCCGGGCTGAATGCCCACAAGGTCACTTTGTTGAGGGCAATGACAGTTGCAGAACGCGGCAGGTTTTCCAACAGCGCCATTTCTCCAATTGCCTCCCCAGTGCTGCGGAACCCAAGAATTGCCGGGCTTTGCAAGTCGCCTTTAAATACCACAGTCTGGCCGGAACGGATGATATAAAAAAGATCGCCGGGCTGGTTTTCGCGCATGATGATTTCTCCTGCCTCGTACGCCCGCTCCATAAAGGTGTTCGAATGTCCATGTTCGATGGCAGACAGTAACGACAGGAAAGGATTTGCGCTTTCGATCTGTTCCTGTTTATATACGTCATAAATGGATAGCAAGATACGCAGTTCAGACGGGGTGATTTTTTCAACTTCCATGCAGGCCCTTTTTATAAAATCTGGTTGAGTTGTTTCGCCAGCGTCCCAGGGTCGTTCGTGGGTTGCCGGCACACAAATCCTTTGCAGACATATGCGGTTGCTTTTCCGTCCATCAGCCCGCGTTCACGCAGCAGGGCAGGGGAATTCTTTTCCGGGGGAAAGACCGAAGCGGCTATGACGACGCCCGGTCTGTACTCTGCTCGAATGACCTTGAGCAAACGCCCAATGCCTTCCGCTTCGCCCAACACTGCAATCTGGTTCGTCGTCCCCTGGGCATACTCCGCCGCCGAAAGCCAACGCCCAAACCCCAGCGGGTAACGCAGGGCAGATTCGCTTGCGATGGTCAAGGCTTGCTCTGCCAGGTCGCGGTAGGTTCCGTTGTCGGTGAGTGCCGCCAGTTTGAGCAGCGCCTCGCAAGCCAGCGCATTGCCCGAAGGCGTGGCGTTGTCGGCAATATCCTTCGGGCGGATTAACAACGTCTCGCCGTCGCGCGGCGTGTCGAAGAATCCGCCGTCGGGGTCGCTGAATTTTTCGATCATCTCGCCTGCCAACTCAACCGCGGACGTGAACCACTTGTTCTCGAAGTTGGTCTGGTACAGTTCGAGAAGTGCCAAAATCAGCGCGGCATAATCTTCGAGAAAGACGGCGCTGGAAGTTTTGCCTTCGCGCCACACGCGCCGCAATTGACCATACGGTCGCAGGGCGGTGAGCAGGAATTCCGCGTTGCGGGTAGCCACTTCAGCGTAGTCACGACCTACATCATCGAACACCCGCGCCGCTTCGGCAAATGCCGCCAGCATCAGACCGTTCCAGGCTGTAATTATTTTGTCGTCGGTTCCGGGGCGAACGCGTCGCGCGCGGGCGTCTAAAAGCCTGAGGTGAGAATCAGCCAGTTTTGTTGGAACAACTTCGGGCGCGATTCCAAAACGAGCCGCGAGGGAGGAATCATCCAAAGCGCGCTGTAAAACTGTTTTGCCTTCCCAATTCCCCTTCGCGGTGATTCCGTAAGCCGCCTCGAAAAATTCGGATTCCTCTTTCAACGTCTCGCGGATTTCATCCAAAGTCCAAACGTGGAACTTGCCTTCCACGCCTTCCGAGTCGGCGTCGAGCGAAGAGAAGAACCCTCCGTCTGGGTGCGTCATCTCGCGTTGGACGAAGTCCAGCGTTTCTTCCACGATTCTTTTGAATGCGGGTTCCCTCGTCACTTGCCAGGCGTGCAAATACGCGCGGACGAGGAGGGCGTTGTCGTAGAGCATTTTCTCGAAGTGCGGTACGCGCCAGAAATTGTCGGTGCTGTAACGCGAGAAGCCGCCGCCGACCACGTCGTACATCCCGCCGCGCGACATGGCTTGCAGGCAGTGGGTGACGAGTTTGTGGCCTTCGGGTTGCTTGGTGAACACCGCGTGCTGGAGCAAAAATTCCAAAGCCATTGCCTGCGGAAACTTGGGCGCGGAACCCCACCCGCCGTAGCCCCAGTCGTAGGAAGCAGTCAGCGACTTTGCAATGGCGTCGAAGTGTTCAGGGGTCAGCAGACCGCCTGCTTTGGTTTGATTCTGGTATTGCAGGTGCGCCATGATTTTCCCGCCGACTTCTTCGATTTGCCCGCGCTCATTTTGCCAGGCATTTGCCAGCCCGCTGAGGATTTCCATGAAGGAGGGCATGTTGTAGCGCCGAACGGGTGGAAAGTATGTGCCGGCGTAAAACGGCTTGAGGTCTGGCGCGAGAAAGACCGACATGGGCCAGCCGCCGGAGCCGGTCATGGCGACCACGGTCTGCATGTAAATCCCGTCGATGTCGGGGCGCTCTTCGCGGTCTACTTTGATGCAGACAAAATGCGCGTTCAGATAGGCGGCGGTCTTTTCGTCTTCAAATGATTCATGCGCCATCACGTGGCACCAGTGACATGCCGCGTAGCCTATGCTTAGGAAAATGGGTTTGTTTTCGATGCGCGCTTTGTTCAAAGCCTCGTCTCCCCAGGGAAACCAATCCACCGGATTGGAGGAGTGTTGCAGTAAGTAGGGGGAGTTTTCGTTAATCAGGCGGTTGGGCATAAGAAACCTGTAAGGGAAGTATAAAATAGTTGATTACCAGGATTATAGCCCAAGGCGGTGATAAACATAAAAAAGGTTAAAGGGAAAATACGGTATGGTAGGGGAATATATTAGAAGCCTTAGCCATGGATCGGTTGGTCAAGGAACTCAATTTTTTTAAATGATTATTTTGGCAGGACGATGACAAACTCACTGCCCTTTCCTTTCCCTTCGCTGCGGGCTTTCGTCTGCCCGCCGTGCGCTTCGACAATCGCCTTGACAATTGCCAAGCCCAAGCCTGTTCCGCCCGTTTCGCGGCTGCGGGATTTGTCGGCGCGATAGAAGCGATCAAAGACCGCCGCGAGTTGATCGGGCAACAAGCCTTCGCCTGAATCTTTGACCGACAAAACCACCTCACCTTTGGCTTGATTGCCAGCAACTGAAATTTCCCCACCCGAAGGCGTGTGCCGCAAAGCGTTGGACAACAAATTAAACAATGCCTGACGGATGCGCGTGGGATCAACGGATAGTTCTGGAAGTTGGGCAGGTTGATAAATCAACCGAACACCCTTTTCAGCCGCAAGCGGATCAAGCGCCTGAATCGTTTCAGCCAGCAGGGAATTCAGATCGGTCGGATATTTTTCCAGATGCAGTTGTTTTGATTCAGCCAGAGCCAGTTCGCGCAGGTCGTTCACCAGCCGCGTCAAGTGGCGGGTTTGACCGTATAAATTTGCAATCTCAGCCTCATCCAACACATAGACCTTGTCCAGCGCGGCGCGCAGGTTGCCCTCCAAAACTGTCAGCGGGGTGCGAAGCTCGTGCGCCACATCCGCCATTAGATTATTTTTTAGCGTCTCGGCGTGCTGCAATTCCTCCGCCATTTTGTTGAATCTGTCCGCCAGGTCAATCATCTCCTGACTGCCATGCGGACGGACGCGCGTGTTCAAATCACCTTTGCCGACTTTATCGGCGGCTTTCACCAAATCAGTGAGCGGAGCGCTGACCACACGGGCAATGACAACTCCGCCGCCCAACCCAACCGCAATTGAAAACGCCATGAACTCAGCCAGCCGCTGTTGAATCTCGGCAGGTGGCGCATCGGGCGGACCATCCAAATCCTCTGTCATGCCTGCGCGTTCGAGCGTGATAACCAGAAACTGCATGAAGAACATGAAGAACAGCACGCCGCTAATCATCAGGCTGAGGCGAACCCATAAACGTTTCATCGGTCATCTCCTGCCAGACGGTAGCCCACGCCGTACACGGTTTGAACATATTTCGGGTTGTCGGGGTCGGGTTCGATTTTGCGGCGCAGGTTGCGGATGTGCGTGTCGAGTGCGCGACCCAATCCCTCGTAGGCGTAACCCATTGACTTTTCCAGCAGGTCATCGCGGGTGAGCGTGAAGCCAGGGTTGGACAAAAACGCTTCGAGCAGGTTGAATTCGGTGCGGGTCAATTCGACGGGTTGTGAATCCACCGTCAGCGAGCGTTGGTCTAAATCCAGTTTCAATCCACCGTTGACCAACACATGCGGCGCGGCATTGGGTGATTGATCCAGCCGCACGCGGCGCAAAAGTGCTTTGACCCGCGCCACAACTTCACGCGGATTAAATGGTTTGGGGATGTAATCATCCGCGCCAAGTTCCAAGCCGACGATTTTGTCTGTGTCTTCGATGCGGGCGGTGAGCATGATAATGGGCGTGGTCGCCAGAGTCTTATCCGCGCGGATGATTTGGGTCACTTCCCAGCCATCTCGGTTGGGCATCATCAAGTCGAGCAGAATCAGGTCGGGGCGTTCGCGGCGCAGCGCATGAAGCGCGGAGTCGCCATCATACGCCGCGAGAGTTTGATACCCCGACTGTTCCAAGTATCCAACCAAAACTTTGACGATGGATTTGTCGTCGTCAACAACCAGTATTCTTTGCGCCATGTTTCCTCGTTTGAACAAAATCATAGCATACCATTCTGAAGAAAATCTAAAGAATTATGGAGTCCAGAAGTTCTACTTCTGGAACTCGCCAGGGCATCCGCAAGTAAAACTTGCGGACTCCAAAATCACAGGAACCTGCGGAAAGTCCACAGGTCATCTTCAGAATTTCTTGACATCCGTCCGTGATAATCGCAGTAATTCAAAATCACATCAAGGAGAATTTTCATGTCCAAAATCAAATCGTTTATTTTTGTCACGCTGGCTTTGCTGGTCATCGTTGGCGCAACGGGATGCAGCGCGGTGCAGTCGGTCATGCCTGGCGGCTCGGCGACCTTTGCATCTGTTGACCCAACTCACAAAGACCTCGCCTATGCAAGCGGATCAGACGCGCAAAAACTTGACTTGTACATCCCCACCAGCGGAACGGGTCCCTTCCCCGTTGTCATCATGGTTCACGGCGGCGGCTTCATGTTCGGCGATAAATCCGATGGCGCGGGCTTGACGGGTGTGGACCAACTTCTCGCGGCGGGATACGCTGTGGCAAGTATCAACTATCGGTTGAGCGGCGAAGCGCAGTATCCCGCGCAGATTTATGACACGAAGGCATCCGTCCGCTTCTTGCGCGCGAACGCAGAGAAATACAATCTCGACCCTGAAAAATTTGGCGCATGGGGCGCATCGGCTGGCGGCAATCTCGTTTCACTGCTGGGAACGACTTGCGGCGTGGCTGAACTCGAAGGTGACCTCGGCAATAACGATCAATCCAGTTGCGTGCAGGCGGTGGTGGATTGGTTCGGTCCGATTGACTTTTTGAAGATGCAGGAACAGTTTGAAGGAACAAGTTGCTCCTCAACAACCAACGATGCCAGTTCGCCTGAATCCAAACTGGTTGGCGCAGCCATCCAGACGGTGCCTGAAAAAGTGGCGCTGACCAACCCGATGAACTACATCACAGCCGACGACGCGCCCTTCTTCATCGAAAACGGCACAGCCGATTGCAACATCCCACCCATCCAAAACAAGAATCTGGCAGAAGCGCTCAGCGCAGTCATCGGCGCGGACAAGGTGACCTACGTTTCACTCGAAGGAGCGGGACACGGCGGCTCGGAATTCCAAACCGAAGAAAATTTGAAATTGGTGATTGCGTTTTTGGATAAGTATTTGAAATAGACAGAAAGCAGTTGACAGTCACTTGTGAAGTGACTGTCAACTTTTCATCATCCCGCCCGCCAGATGGGACGGGTCAAACAGGTCGGTCCGCCCGTGCCTTTGAACGAAATATCCTGCCCCTCGTACGTCCACACCTGAGCGCCTGCATCTTCGAGGCGCTTTTGAGTTACGGGGTTTCCCGCCAGCATCACGCACTTGCGTGGCGCGACAGCCAGCACGTTGCAGCCGAGTGAATCATATTCTTCATCGGGGACTTCCACGAAATTAAATCCGCGCTCCAACAGCCACTCGCGAAACGGCACGGGCATCAGCCGCGAATAGACCACCGCCAAATCTTCATCCACAATGCTGATGAAGGAAAGCAGGTGCAGGCAGTCCTGCGGACC
>CAILWD010000417.1 GCA_903837815.1 uncultured Chloroflexota bacterium
ATAATCCACAGATTTCACAGATTGGACAGATTGGTAAATTTTCAAGAAGGAAATCTGTGAAAATCTGCGCCATCTGTGGATAAACAGGCGGTTGTTCTCTAAACTTTATACTTGTCCTTCGACTTCGCTCAGGACGGGAGAGGCGTTCAGGATGCGCTTGCGCGCCAGCTCACAGTATTTTTTGTCCACGTCGATTCCGACTCCGCGCCGCTGGTTGGCGACTGCGGCGAGGAGCGTGGTTCCGCTCCCGCAGAACGGGTCAAGGACGAGGTCATCCACATAACTAAAAAGTTTGACACAGCGGCGCGGCAGTTCGATGGGGAAGGGCGCGGGGTGACCAATCCGCTTTTTGCTCTCGCCGTTGAAGGTCCACAAGCCGTTGGTCCAGTCCATGAACTCGTCGCGTTCGATGTCCGAGACTTTGCTGCCGCTGGTCTTCTTCCACTTTTCCTTGTACAGCACCACGATCAACTCGACGGGCGCGATGACGTACGGCGCGGAGGCGCTTTTCCACGAGCCCCAAGCCGTGCGGCGGGAAATGTTGCCTTCGTTCCAGATAATCGTCGAGTGGTAGTGAAAGCCGATTTGTTTGGCAATCGTCGTCAGGTCTGCGCCCACGCTTTGTTGTCCGCCTTTATTCTTGTCGAGAGGAATGTTCAGGCAGAAACGCCCGTCTTCCTTCAACCAGTTGAAACAGCAGGACATCCATTGCTGGCTAAACTCCAAATACTCCGCGTAAGATACGTCGTCCTTGTGCGAGTTATATTGAATGTCCACATTGTACGGTGGCGACGTGACGACCAGATCGACGCTGTCGTCTGTCACAAGTGAAGTAGTGAGCACGTCATCGTGGATGAGCGTGAAGCGCTCGTTTTGAAAGTGGATGCCCGGCGATTTCATGCCCGGATTATAGCCCATGTAAAGCCTAACCACGAAGACACTGAGGCACCGAGGAAAGTCATAAAAAAACTCCGCATCTCGGCGCCTCAGTACTTCAAACGGGTTGAACATCTGGAGGAAAACTCATCGAAACCTCACGAACGAAATTCGTTTTTTCGTTATAATCCCCGCCCATGAGATTGTCTCAGCGAAACTTGTTGCAACAAATTCTTGCCGCTCTCGTCGGCGGGATGATTCTATTTCTCGGCATTTCCCTCTTGTGGACGGTGGGCTATCAACTGGCGTTTGCAGGGCGAATCTTCCCCGGCATCTCTGTGGCCGGGGTGGATATCTCCGGGCTTTCGCCAAACGACGCCGCCCTCAAATTGAGCCAGACCCTCTCCTTCCCGATTACGGGCAAGATTCTCTTCCGCGCCGGGGATAGTGTTTGGGTTGCCTCTCCCGTCGAGTTGGGAATGGTCTTCGACCCATCTGCCAGCGCGATTGCCGCCTATGAGTACGGACGTTCCGACGGCATTCTCACCGCCCTTGCAAGGCAACTTGGGGCAATGGGGCTTGGGGCAGACGTTTCCCCGGTTTTGATCTTCGACCAGCGGGTGGCGTACACCTACCTGCAAAACATCGCCGCCCAAATCGACCAGCCCGTCGTCGAGGCAAGCCTGAAAGTGGACGGCACGAACGTGGTTGCCCAACCCGGTCAGGTGGGACGCCTGCTCAGCCTCGACGCGACCTTGATTTATCTCGGCGCCCAACTACAATCCTTCCGTGACGGTGAAGTCCCGCTGGTGATTCAGGAAGCCGCGCCCAAACTGCTGGATGTTGCCTCCCAGGCAGATGCCGCACGGCGCATCCTCAGCCAGCCGCTGACCATTTCCGTCCCCAATGTCGGCTCGAATGGTCCCGGCCCGTGGACCTACGACATCGCCGTCCTTGCCAACATGCTCAAGGTCAACACGGTCGAAAAGGATGGCAAACTCGACCTGCAAGTGGGTCTCGACCTCGATGCGCTGCGCGTGACTTTGGGCGAACTCAAAGTTTACGTAGACCGCTTCCCAGCCAACGCCCGCTTTGTCTTCAACGATTCCAGCGGCCAACTCGAACCCATCTCCGCTTCGGCGGTGGGGCGGGTGATGGATATTGAAGCCAGCATCACCGCCATCAACGAAGCCCTCCTGCGCGGTGAGCACAACGTCCCCCTTGTCGTTGCCGAGCAGCAGCCTTTTGTGGCAGATACAGCCGTCGGCGCCGACCTCGGCATTATTCAAGAAATCGCCTCGCACACCACCTATTTCTACGGGTCGAGCGCGGAACGCATCCAAAATATCGTGGCGGCTTCGGAGCAGTTTGATGGCGTGTTGGTCGCGCCCGGCGAGACCTTCTCGATGGGCAATGCGCTGGGCGACGTGAGCCTCGAAAACGGCTTTGCCGAAGCTCTCATCATCTACGGCGGGCGCACCAT
>CAILWD010000418.1 GCA_903837815.1 uncultured Chloroflexota bacterium
CCTTCTTCGAGAAGAACAACCTGCCCGGTCCGCCCATGGTGATGTGGGGCAAGCACGATGAGGCGCGGAACATTCTCAAGCAGACCATTGCGGGCTTGCAGGAAGTCGAGTCTATGACCGCCGCCGAAGCCAAAGCCTACAACCTCTTCACCGTCACGCCAGCCGTCGAAGCCGTGGACGATATGATCTACAAAGAGGAAAAGATCATGTTCCCGACCGCCCTCAACCTGCTGACCGAACAGGACTGGTACGAGATTTATCTCCAAACCGACGAATACGGCTACTGCCTCTACGCCCCCCAGTTTGAGTGGACGCCCGAAGGCGGAATCCACAAGGAAGCTGGCAAACCCGCCGCCAAGGGTGGGCGGATTCAAATGCCCACGGGCAATTTCTCGCTCGAAGAGTTGATCGGCACCTTCAGTACCCTGCCCTTCGACCTGACCTTTGTGGATAAAGACGACACCGTCCGCTATTTCAGCCCCGGCAAAGAGCGCATCTTCGACCGCTCCCGCGCCATCCTCGGACGCAAGGTGCAATACTGTCACCCGCCCAAGAGCGTCCACATCGTCAATCAGATCGTCAAAGACTTCAAGGCTGGCAAGCAGGAACGCGCCCGCTTCTGGATCAACATGGGCGGACGGCTGATCTACATCTGCTACTACGCCGTCCGCGACGCCCAGGGCGCCTACATGGGCACCCTCGAAGTCACCCAGGACCTCACCGAAGTCCGCAGCCTCGAAGGCGAACGCCGCCTGTTGGAATACGATGCGTAACACGCATTTTATGTCATTGCGAGAGCGGTGGTTTTCCGTTCGAAGCAATCTCATGTTCTGCGTGGGAGATTGCTTCGTCGGGAAGAGCACCCTCCTCGCAATGACGAAATAATAAAACGCATTTCCTTTGTGTCCCTTAGTGTCCTTCGTGTTTAACTGTTTTTACTGAAAGGTCTAACATGCAAATCACCAGCCACACCAAACTGCTGGAACTCTTGAATGAATACCCCGCTCTCGAAGAGCAAATCATCGACATCGCTCCCCCGTTCAAGAACCTCAAGAACCCCGTCCTGCGGCGGACAGTGGGTCAACTGGCGACTCTCGGACAGGTGGCGCAAATCGGAAACATCGACCCGACCGAACTGGTCAACACCCTGCGCCGCGCCGTCGGTCAACCCGAACTTCGGGCAGACACCGAATCCCAAATCTCCATCCCTGCCAAATCTGCCGACGACCCCGACTGGATCAGCGGCGAACCTCAGTTCATCGTCAACGGCATCGAACTACTGCGTCAGGGTGAAGTCCCGCTCCAGCGGGTGATGGAGTTATTGGGCTCCCTCTCCCCAGACCGTTTCCTCCTGCTCCTCACCGACTTCGAGCCGACCCCCATGCTGGACGCCATGAAAAAGCAAAGCCGTCAGGCATTCCACAAACCGCATCCTGAAAAGGCGGGGCAGTATCTGACCTTTATACGGTAGTTCCGCATTTTGTACTATAATCATTCATGTCAATTCATCATCCACAAGGAGGTTTTGCCATGTACGAAAAAAGTATCGAATTACTGAATAAGGCGGTCGCCGACGAACTGACCGCTGTGCATCAATACATGTTTTTCCACTTTCACTGCGAAGATCAGGGCTACGGGCTGATTTCGGCTTTATTCATGCGCACTGCCATCGAGGAAATGCGTCACATCGAACTTTGCGCCGAACGCATTCTGTTCTTGAACGGCGAAGTGGAACTGGTTGCTTCGCGCGGCGTCGAAAAAATTCACGACGTGAAAGCCATGCTTGAACTCGCGCGCGGGATGGAAGAATCCAGCATCAAGGATTACAACCGCTGGGCCAACGAATGCACCGCCAACGCCGATTCAGGCTCCCGCAAGGTGTTCGAGGGTCTGGTCACCGACGAAGAACGTCACTACAGCCAATACGATCTTGAACTGGAAAAGGTCAAGAAGTTCGGCGAACAATATCTCGCACTGCAATCGATGGAGAGTAGC
>CAILWD010000419.1 GCA_903837815.1 uncultured Chloroflexota bacterium
GTCATGCCCCTGCCCGTCAATGACATCGATACCGACCAGATCATTCCGGCGAAGTTTCTCAAGGTCACCGACAAGAGCGGTCTGGCCGACGCGCTGTTCTTCAATTGGCGCTACAACGACGATGGTTCATCCAAAGAAGACTTCATTCTCAATCAGCCCAAGTCAAAGGGCGCACAGATCTTGTTAGCCGGAGACAATTTCGGCTGCGGCTCGAGCCGTGAACATGCGCCATGGGCACTCACCAGTTACGGATTCCGCGCGGTGATCAGCACATCCTTCGCGGATATTTTTCGCAACAATTCGTTGAAGAATGGACTTATCCCCATTATCGTGGACGAAACGACTCACAAGATGTTATTCGATCTCATCGAGGAAGTTCCCACTGCCGAATTGACCATCGATCTCGCTACACAAACACTCACCTTCCCAAACGGCTCGACCACGTTCCCAATCGATCCATTCAACAAGACCTGCCTGCTCAACGGTGTGGACGAACTCGGGTACATCATGGGATTTGAGAAAGAGATCGCCGCGTTCGAGAGCCGATCATAGACAATGGACGATATGGTCAGTCATTTATCGTCCGTCGTTAACCAAGAGACAGTATGACAACAATACAGATTTACGACACCACCCTGCGCGATGGTACACAATCTGAAGGCTTCACGCTATCGGCAAATGACAAGGTCCGCGTGGCGCAAAGGCTCGATGAAATTGGCATGGCCTTCATCGAAGGCGGCTGGCCCGGCTCGAATCCCAAGGATGTTGAATTCTTCGAGCGCGCCCGCGACATGGAATGGAAGAATTCGCTTATTACCGCCTTCGGTTCGACCTGCCGCGTAAAAGGCGGACCTGAAGATGACGCCAACATCAAAGCCCTGCTTGATTCACACACGCCGGTCTGCACCATTTTTGGAAAGACATGGAAACTTCACGTTACCGATGTGCTGCTGACCACGCTTGAAGATAACCTTCGCATCATTCAGGATTCTGTAGCCTATCTGCGCTCCCAGAATCGCCGGGTCATTTATGATGCTGAACATTTCTTTGATGGTTACAAAGCGGATTCATCATATGCCCTAGAGACTTTGAAAGCCGCCATCCGAGGTGGAGCTGAGATGGTGGTCCTATGTGACACCAACGGTGGAACGCTGCCATGGGAAGTGGAACGCATCATTCGGGAACTTAAACCTGCTCTTACAATCCCGTTCGGAATCCACGCCCATAACGACGGCGAGTCCGCGGTGATCAATTCACTGAGCGCGGTACGCGAAGGTGCGAGCCAGGTGCAGGGAACGATCAATGGTGTTGGCGAACGCTGCGGTAATGTCAACCTGATCTCGGTCATGGCAAACCTGGAACTCAAGATGGGATACAAATGCCTGCCCGAGGGGAAAATCGCCCAGTTATATGAACTCTCGCATTTTGTCTCGGAGGTTGCCAATCTCACGCCAGATGAGCATATGCCGTTCGTCGGCAAGTCCGCGTTCGCGCACAAAGGCGGTGTACATGTCGCGGCCATGCGCCGCAGTGCGACATCCTACCAGCATGTGGACCCTGCGCTGATCGGCAATAAAATGCGCGTTGTTGTCTCAGATCTATCGGGGCGCGGCAACATGCTCAGCAAAGCGGAGGAACATGGATTGGAAGTCGATGGCGATGAAGTTGTGCCGGTTCTCAACGAGGTCAAGGAACTGGAAGCGCGCGGCTTCTCATTCGAAGCGGCTGAGGCGTCCGTTGCCATCATGTTGAAACGACAGGAATATGGCTACAAACCACCCTTTGAATTGATCGACTTTTTCGTCAA
>CAILWD010000420.1 GCA_903837815.1 uncultured Chloroflexota bacterium
ATAACCAGTGGAAATTCAAAAGATAGCCCAATCCAAAACATCAACCCGGTGACAAAGGAATAATAGGTCTGTGGGCGCAACTGGGTTTTGACGTCCATGAACCCGGTCAGGAAGGGCATGGCGGCGGGCAGCATGATAAAAAATGTGAAGGCTGCGCCGCCGATGAAGAAGACCGACGCCAGCGGAATTCCAGCCAGGCCCATTTTCCGTTCGAAGGGTCTCAGCCCGGGGGCGGCAAACAACCACATCTCGAAGGCGATATAGGGAATCGACAGGGCAATCCCGGCGAAGATGGCCACTTTCATGAAAACCCCCACAGATTCGGTCGGGTCGATGGCGATCAGCGCTTCCAACCCGCCGATGGGCTGGGCGAGAAACTCCACAACCCTTTGCGTGAAGACAAAGGACACAATGACCATCAGGATTAAAAACAGCAATGCCCGTAACAGGTGTTTCCGCAGGTCTTCGACCTGCTCCCATAACATTTGACGGGCGTCCGCGCTCTGGGTCAGGTCGGCTAGAACGTCGATCACCGCGTGTTCTTCGGGTACGGTGTTCAGAAAACGGTGAAACTGGCTTATCTTCCGAAAGGGGAAGGTAATGATGTTGAAGACCCACCGGAAAGGGAGAAAAATGCGGTCAAAGAATTTGGGAAATCTTCGATAAAGCGCGCGGAATGGCAGGGTAATTCCCTGCCACAAGTTCGAAAAGAATTTACGCATCTATTTTGGGGTCGCTTTCGTTGGCTTTTGCATCCGGTGTGGACGGCGGCTCGACCTTGCCCGACAGAGTCAGCGAAGGCGGGTTGATGGGCATGGGCTTGTAGTTGGATAGGATTTTGCCGGGACTCTGTGGCGCACCATTTACCAGATCGGCGGTGTCTTTTAATTCCTTCCCGATTTTACGCACATCGCTCAATTCCTCGTTTGCCTCACGCATCAGGCGGTTGGGCAGGTGACGCAGTTCACTCGAGGTCTGGCGCATCACCTTCCAACTGTCTGAGGTGATGAAATTCCGCAGCCACTTGCCGATGGCTTTTCCCGCTTTTTGCATGTCTTTCGGTCCCAGAATAATCAGGGCAAGGATGAGGATAAAAACGAACTCGGATGCGCCGACGCCTAATATTTCCATGTCTATGATTCCAGCTTGTTTTCCTGTGCAATTCTGTTTTGGATGATCTGATTGATCTCATGCTCGCGGTCTGCCAGCGCGCCAAGCACCCCATTGATGAAGCGCGGCGCAGAATCGGATCCGAATTGTTTTGCCAATTCCACCGCCTCATTGATCGCCACCTTGACCGGAGTCTCGCGATAGACGGCAAATTCCCAAAAGGCAATCCGCAAAATGTTGCGGTCGATTGCCGCAATCTGATCGAGGGGCCATTCGGGCGCGTATTTCGAGATCAACTGGTCGAGGTCCTGGGTGAGGGGAAGGACACCGAAGATAATCTGGCGGGCAAATTCAGCCAGGTCTTCGGCAAGCGGCGATTCCTCCAGGCGGAGTCGCAGGACGTCGCCTGGAAGATGGCTGCTCGCAATATCGGTTTCGTAAAGTACTTGCAGGGCGATGGAACGCGCCCTGGTGCGGGATTTCATTCTAATGCGCCTCGCTGTCGTGGTAGTCTATGTCTTCGATGTGGATATTGATGCAGCCCACGTCCATGCCGACCATTTCCTGCATGGCGCGAGTCACGTTCTGCTGCACGTTGCGGCTGACTTCGCGGATGTTCACATCCTGCTGGAGGACGACGTGCAGGTCGATGTAGACCGCGTTCTCCTCGGTTTCGATTCTCACCCCGTCGCCGACGCCGCGCTTGAAGAGGCGGTTTACGCCGCCTGAAACGGGAGCCAGCCTGCTGACGCCGGGCACTCCCAGCGCCGAGAGGCGGGCAATGGTCATCAGAACATCGGGCGATACGGTGGTCTTTCCTTGAGTGTTTTCCATTTCTATTTTGCTCCTGCTCGCTAATTACCGCTTATTGTTTCTTTCTTCGTCCTGAGCGAAGTCGAAGGACGTTCTTTGTTTTCTGCTCCAGCGCTTCGACTACGCTCAGCGCGAGTTTACATCATTGCCATTCCGCCATCCACGCCGAGAACCTGCCCGGTGATGTAGGCGGCTTCATCCGAGGCGAAAAAAGCGGCGGCGAAAGCGATTTCTTCGGGTTTGCCCTTGCGTCCCAGCGGAACCAGCTTGAGGGCGGCTTCGAGCGTTTCGGGCGACATATCGCTCAGGATTTCGGTATCCACAAAGCCCGGCGCAATGGCGTTGACCGTGATATTCCGCGCCGCAACTTCGCGTGCGAGGGCTTTGGTGAAGGCGATCTGCCCGCCTTTGGAAGCGGAGTAATTCGTCTGCCCGGGGTTGCCCATCTGCCCCGCCACCGAAGCGACGCTGATAATGCGCCCGGTGCGTTTCCGCATCATGTGTTTGACAGCGGCTTTCGAGCAGTTGAAGGTGCTCTTCAAGTTCGTGTCGATCACCGCGTCCCAGTCGGCTTCGGGCATCAGCATGATCAACTGGTCGCGGGTGATGCCTGCGTTGTTGACGAGAATATCCAGTCCGCCGAAGGTTTCGAGCGCGAATTTTACCAGCGCTTCCGCCTGTTTGAAGTCTGCAACGTCGGCTTGAAAGGCGGCGGCTTTCCCGCCTGCGGATTGAATCTGCTCCACGACCTTTTCCGCCGCTTCGGGCGATTTGTTGTAATTGACCACAACCGCCGCGCCCCGCGCCGCAAATTCGAGGGCAATGGCGCGTCCGATGCCGCGCGAGCCGCCGGTGACAAGGGCTACTTTATTTTCTAACGATAAACTGGATGACATGAGTCGACTCCTAGGTTGAAATTATACATCATGTGGGATAACCCTCCATCCCCTGTTTGGAAACGGTCATAGGGGACTTAGCCACCAAAGGAGTATTTTTGCTTTTCCATCGAGTAGAAATCGAAGTCGAAGAGGTGATAAAACCCGAACTGGGAATACAGCCCGAAGCCTGCTTTGCTTGCCGTCAGGGCAATCATCTTGCCGCCAGCAGACTTCGCTTCCGCAAGTAGGCGGGTGAGGATGGCTTTGCCGTAGCCTTTGCGGTGATGTTCGGGCAGGGTCGCCATAACGTAGACTCCGGGAATGCCTGCGCCTTCGATGACCGCACCGATGGACACAGGCTCAGATTCGTCCCTGCCCGCGAGAAATAAACGCGCCGGGCTGGAATCGTTCAGCCAATCGGCGGGCATGTCTTCAAAGTAAGTTGTCGCTTCGTCTGCGGGAAATTTGAAGGCAATTCTGCGGACGGTGCTGGCGGCTTGTAAATCTTCCACAGAGCGGGCACGCCAGACGCGGATGTTTTCGTTGTAGGTCGGGAAAGACCTTTCTTCCAGCGAGGCAAGCATGGCGGGCAGGGGCGGCGCGTCATACGCCAGCCCGTGACCTTCCAAAATTTGCGCGATGTTTTCGGGCGATGGCTGCGCGCTCATCCACCAATACCAGGGGACGTTTCTTTCCGCGAAGAAGCC
>CAILWD010000421.1 GCA_903837815.1 uncultured Chloroflexota bacterium
AAGTCCTTGAAGGGCATCGAGATAGAAACGACTGAGCGCCCCGGCGTGGGTTCGCACGCGCAGATCGCCCTCCTCAAGAAAGGAACGGGCTCCCCAACCCAGGGCAGAAAATACAGCAACTGCGCCGAGCGCAAACCAAATCAAATGCGGTTGAAGCCAGACCACACCAGCGATAGTCATCAACATGCTAAAGACCGACAGGACAAACCCAACCACCATTCCCGGCAAATTGCGGAGTGAACGCAAGCCGTGCGCGCGGGAGGTCATGTCGGAGGTCAGGCGGCTATGGAAATATCGGTCGCTTAAACGCGGGATTTTTTTCAGGAAGGCAATACGCAAGCGGGTTTCCAAGCGACGCCCGATGCGCTGACTTACCGCACTAAGGGGAATTTCGAGCAGAAATAAAGCCACCAACAGGATAAACAAGGCCGCTATGGCTCCCATCCGCTCACCTTCAGCCCTGAAAATATACTGGAAACGGAATAAACCCTGCAAAAGGAACGCCTGCAAGGATGTGCCAAGAGCGGAGACTAGGAAGGCTGCAAGCAAAGTCGTGGGAATAACCAAGCCATCCTGACGGAGGGTTTCCCAGATGGTTTTCTCTATGGTTGCAGGTGGCTCATCCAAAATTGCCGCCAACTCAGGAGGCAGTTCTCCCTCAGATTGTATTCCGTCAGCAATTTCAGTTTTCCCGTCTTTGAGTCCATTTACCTGAATCAGCACTGCGCCGTGCAAGTCCAGCAGGGACTTATCCCCGTCATGCGGCAAGACAGACCAGTACCCCTTTGGAATCGGAAATCCACGGCTGTCGGATTCTTCCCCCACCACAGCGTTGGCTTTGAACAATTCATAAGCCAGCGTCCCGCAGGTTTCACCCGTTGGTATGGCTCCCGCCTTGACCAGCGACTGCGCCAGACGGATGGACGCGTCCAGCGCAGCCAGCGGCAGCCAGCCAGGGCGGGAGAGGGCATCCTGGCGCATCATGTTGATTTGCACAGGCTGAATCTTCAACAATTCCATGCGCCGCACCAGCAACGCCATAAATCCATCAGTCGATGCCCAATCCGCCCAGTCTTGGGACGACACTGGAAAACTATGACGGAAGATCTCCTCTTCAAAGCGTTGCCGCCTAACCCAGCGCCGTCCCGTCCCCGGATCCATGACCTGCACCCAGCCGTAATGCTGGCTCCAAGCGACGACAAAATGGGTCATCCCCGACGGAGTGCGAGTGACCACGAGCGCGGGCAACGCGTCCATTTTTTCCAGCAGCACGTGATCGAGGGGCATCATGACCTGTTCGGCATCCAACCCCAGTTGCACAGCCAGATCTTCAATCGAGTCGATTGAGGTGCCATCCACAGAGGTCTGGCAAGCTTCGCGCAGACGCCCATAACTGGAATGAATCCCATACCCTTCCAGCAAGGCTTTGAGCGAAGCCGGGCCACAATCCATTTCCGAGGTTTGAATGACCTCTGGAACGAGGAACTTGCGTCCATCCCTATCGGGTATTTTTATCTGGTTCATTTTTGAATGGCGCGCCAGATCAGGCTGGCGGGACTGGACTGACCAAGCCGAACCTTTAATTGTCCCCCTGTCGGATTAAGAGGCGGTTCACTGGTAAACAGGTACACTTCGACGGTTCCACCTTCACTGTCGGGCACATTCATCACCTCACCCGGTATGGAGGATGAAGACTGCCCGTCTGCGCCGGAGAGGATTAACTCTGCCTGTTGACCGGGCTTGATCTGCGGCAGCGTGGCTGGCGGAAACACACAAAGCAGCATTCCATCTTCGCGGATGTTGAAATCCATGGTAGATGCGTACAGGTTAAGCCGCCCGGTGAAAAACCAGATCATCCACAAAATCAGCGTCAGGCTGATCAAGATAAGGCTGATCAAACCCGGCAGGTAGCGGTCCTGGTTCATAGAACGAGTGGAGCGGGCAAAGGGGATCGACATGGGAATTCCTCGAAGGAAATGACGGCGTAATTTGTCTAAAGATACCCGCATCGCGTGACAGGCGCGTGACAGCAATTCTTTGAATTTCGTCACGAATTTGTCACGGCCATTCCATATACTTTGGATGCTTGAGCGCGACGCCCTCCTGACAGCAGTCATGCGATTGGGAATGAGAGCCTCCACGCGTGATCGCGCTTTCAATTCAATCATAAGGAGAAACCCGATGGAGACGGAATATCGCAATATATCGAAGTTTCAAAAGGTCAGAACCGGCATCATGGCAGGCAAAACCACCATTTATGGCACCGACTGGTGCGGCTTTACCACAAAACAAAAGCAGGCGTTTGATAAAAAAGGAGTGAAATATGATTACATCGATTGTGGAAAATTTCCGGATCGCTGCAAGGGGATTTCCTCCTACCCTGTGGTTGAACACAATGGGAGCCGATGGGAGGGATTCAAGGAAATCCAATGAGCGAATCTCTGCATCAATCTACGCTTAGTGAGCTCAAAGCCAGCGCCGAAGACATCCACCCTTCAGATATTGCGACATTTTCCGAGCCATTGCGCATTGCCCTGACCTTTGCCATCCGTATCAGGCGATTTAGCCTGACCGAATTCGAGGAAAAGTTGGGCTTCACCCGCGAAGAAACGAAAAATCTTGCTGATATTCTCGTCAAACGCAACTTTTTAGAGGTAACGCGCTTTTCGACCGCCGAGGAAATTTACTATCAATCACGTTTCTCTGCGACGACTCGTCCGCTCAAACGTCCACCTTCCGATGCCTGGGAAAAGATCGAGTAGCAAATGACCCTACCCCATCGGATGAAAGCCAAATACTTAAACACAAAAGGAAACCCAACCAATGAAACCACAAAAAAACAATACCTGCTTCAAATGCCGCACACACCTGAGGGCTGGTACGTGCGACCTCAACGACTTTTGCGCGGGATGCAGCGGAGGAG
>CAILWD010000422.1 GCA_903837815.1 uncultured Chloroflexota bacterium
ATCTCTCCCCCATTCATTGTTACTGCAAGTGGTTGGGCTCCACCCATTCCCCCACAACCTCCAGTTAAGGTCAGAGTTCCTTGAAGTGTGCCATTAAATTTTTTGTTAGCAACGGCGGCAAAGGTTTCATAGGTTCCCTGCAAAATACCCTGCGTGCCGATGTAAATCCAACTGCCAGCGGTCATCTGCCCGAACATAATCAAACCTTCTTTTTCCCACTTGTCGAAGTTTTCCTGAGTTGCCCAGTGCGGGACGATGTTGCTGTTTGCCAGCAAGACGCGCGGGGCGTCGGTGTGAGTGCGGAAGACGGCAACGGGTTTGCCAGACTGAACCAGCAGTGTTTCGTCGGGTTCAAGCTTTTTCAGCGATTCGAGAATCGCGTCGAAGGATTCCCAGTTGCGGGCGGCGCGTCCGCGTCCGCCGTAAACGATGAGATTGTCGGGGTCAAAAGCAACCTGCGGGTCGAGGTTGTTTTGAATCATGCGGTAGGCGGCTTCGATTTGCCAGTTCTTGCAGGAGAGTTGAGTCCCCTGCGGGGCGTGAATTTCTCTTTTGGTCATACTTGATGTTCCTTATCTATTCTCAAAAAAAGAATTTGAACCACGGAGACACTGAGTCACGGAGTCTTTAATTGTTTTTCTCCTCAGTGCCTCCGTGTCTCCGTGGTTAGCCGTATTATTCCAAACTTCCCACAGCCGCTTCGACGGCGTCCAAAATCTCGCCAGACTTGACCAGTTCTTTCATTCTGTTGTGGTCAACGTGCAGCGGACGGTCAATGTCAAGGTGGGCAACGTACTTGCGGATGACTTCCTTCGCTGTCGTCACGCCCTTGCCCGGCGCAAACTCGCGGAAGTCCAGCGCCTGCGCCGCACCCATGAATTCGATTCCCAGCACGCCGTAGGCGTTGTCCAAACTCTGCCCGTTCTTGATGGCGGTGTTCATGCCCATCGAGACGAAGTCTTCCTGGTCAGCGGCGGCGGGGATGGATTGCACGCTGGCGGGCGCGGACAGAATCTTCTGCTCCACAATCAGCATATCGGCGGTGTACTGGCTCAACATCATGCCAGACATCAAGCCCGCTTCCTTCGTGAGGAAAGGCGGGAGTCCCACGCTGAGGGCGGGATTGGTCAGGCGGTTGAATCGGCGTTCCGCGAGGACGCAGACCATCGTGATGGCGTTCCCCGCCAGTTCCATCGGCAGACTGACCGGCGTCCCCTGGAAGTTTGCGCCCGTCAGGGTGACTCGGTCTTCGGGCAGAAAGATGGGATTGTCGCCAACGCCGTTCAATTCGATTTCGACTTGACTCTTGGCGTAAGCAATGGCGTCGTGCGCCGCGCCAATCACCTGCGGAGTCGAGCGCATGGAATAAGCGTCCTGCACCTTGACCTTCATCTTGCCCGTGACCAAATCACTGCCCGACACGCATTTCCGAATCGCGTTCGCGCTGCGGACGGCTCCCACAAATCCGCGGACTTTGTGCAGGCGTTCATCGTAGGGTTTCATGTTCGCCAGCAACGCTTCGAGGCTCATGGCGCAGGCGATTTCGGCTTGTTTGAGCCAGCGGTTCATGTCGTAGATGTGAATCGCGCTCATGGCGGTCAGCAGGTTCGAGCCGTTGATGGCGGCAAGCCCGTCCCGCGCCTGCAAGCCGGGGATGGGGATTCCCGCCCTGTCCAACGCTTCCTTGCCCGGCAGCCGCTCGCCCTGATAAAAGGCTTCGCCTTCGCCCATCAACAGCAGGGCAATCTGCGACATCGGAGCCAAGTCGCCGCTCGCGCCGACGGAGCCTTTTTGGCAGACGACGGGGGTGACTCCCTTGTTCAACATCTCGACATAGGTCTGGGTGATTTCGGGGCGGCAACCCGAATTGCCGTGCGCGTGGACGTTGATTCGTCCCGCCATCGCGGCGCGGACATTTTCGATGGAGACGGGTTCGCCGATTCCAGCCGCGTGGTTGTAAATCAAATATCGCTGAAATTGCTTGACCTGCTCATCGGATAGCACAA
>CAILWD010000423.1 GCA_903837815.1 uncultured Chloroflexota bacterium
ATCGGCGTACAGCGTTACCGCATCACCGCCAAAACCGCAGGTGGACACTCATGGGCGGATTATGGTCAGCCTTCGGCAGTGCATGAACTTGCGTCGCTTGTCACCGAGTTGACTTCGATTCGACTGCCAAAGAATCCGCGCACCACGATGAACGTCGGCACCATCCATGGCGGTACGGGAGTTAATGTGCTGGCCGCCGAAGCCAAATGTGAACTCGACTTGCGTTCTGAAGACCCAAGGGCGTTGTTGAAATTAATCCATCAGGTGGAAAAGATTTTGAAGGATGCCGACCGCGAAAACGCGCGCGTTGTAGCGGAGGTCATCGGCGCGAGGCCGGCGGGCGAAATCCCAGCCGATCACCCGCTGGTGACTCTGGCGATGAGTTGCGTCTCCGGACATGGATTGGAAGCGGTCCTTACTGCAGGCTCCACCGATGCGAATATTCCCCTCAGCCGCGGTATTCCCGCCGTTGTGATGGGAATCTCCACCGGCGGCGGAGCGCACACCCTGAACGAGTACGTGGACCTCGACCCAATTATGAATGGCATCGAGAGCGTGACTCAATTTGTGGAAATGGCGGCAACCAGTGGACAGTGATCAAGGCGCCGGGCGCAGTCTTGGAGATGTCGATCTGGTGGCTGGTCAATCTGCCTGACCCGTCTTGTACTCTCCCTGTTTCAATACCGTTTTTCCGTCTTCATCCAGTATTTTATAGACCAGTCGCATGGGAAATACCCTGCCAAGCATCGCCTGGGCGGGACAATACTTCTCTGCAGACAGCCCGATGGCGCGCGCCAAAGCGGTTTCTTCCACGTCTTTGCCGGTGACAAGGTACTCGATCACGGCGCTGGTGAAAACCTTCGGATGCTCTTCAGCGCGCGGCGCATGTACCCGTACCTGGAATTCCTTCACGGGTTGTTTCTTCTTTTGCATGATGGAAACCACATCCATGGCGGTGCAGCCTGCCAGACCCAACACAATGAATTCCATCGGGCGGGCGGCGGTGTTCTCGCCGCCGGCAGCGTCGGTATCCATCCGTTGTACAAAGCCCGAATCGCTCGCGCCTTCGAAAGCCATTTTTCCCTTCCAATTCAAGACAACATCCATTTTTCACTCCTTGATGAATTTGGTCACATATCTTTCCAGAAATTTTTCCGATACCCCGCCCACCCAGGCCAGGCGCACTCTGCCGTTGCGGTCGATGACAAAGGAACTGGGCAGGTTGGAAGTGTTGAACAGACGTTGGGCAAGGTAATTTTCGTCGAGCCAGATGGGGAATGTCAAGCCGTAGCTTGCGACAAAAGGCTCGACCACTTCGGCTGTCTCCTCCTGGTTGATTCCAAGCAGCACAAAGCCCTGCGCCTGGCGCTCTTCGTAGAACGACTGCAAGGCTGGCATCTCCTCCTTGCACGGCGGGCACCAGGTTGCCCACAGATTGACGAGTACCACACGGCCGGCGTAATCCTGAAGAGAGACGGCTTTTCCCGACAGGTCTTGCAAATTCAATTCAGGGGCGGCGTAATCCACCTCAACGGGAATGGTCGATAAGTCAGGTTGAAGCGCGGGCGTGGAATCTTTCAACAACAAAATCAACATGATGCCGAGCGCAATCAGCCCGACTCCGATCATGAGCGAGGCATAGAAACGCACAGGGGAGGGTTTTACAGTTGGGGTCATTTTTGGGTCATCAATTCCTTGAAGCGGCGGGATGGAAAATCATTACTTCATGATTTTATCAAACTACGAACCTGTCATTGCAAAATGGGAAAAATGTCATCCAGTTTAGGATATTTGGTACTGGAAACTTATTTGGACGTTGATTAACATAATTTGAATGCTAGACCCATTGCCCATCATTCCGCTCTTTCAAGACCTCGATGCGGCTCAGATCGCCCTTCTCAAACCCCTTTTCGAGCAATTCTCATGTCAGGCGGGGACGCTGATCCTGGAGCAGGGAAAACCCGCAACCCATCTCTACCTGCTTCTCAAAGGCGAAGTGGCGATTCATTACAAGCCCTACGATGGACCAGTCATCACTTTAACGCGCCTGCGTGAAGGCGATGTCTTCGGCTGGTCGGCAGTGGTTGGCAGTCCTTGTTATACTTCGAGTATCATTAGCGGGACCGAGGTCGAGGCGATCCGCGTGCAGGGCAACAGCCTATTGCGATTGCTTAGCGATGCCCCCGAAACGGGACGGATCATCATGGATCGGTTGGCTCGTGTGGTATCCTCTCGTTGGGAAAACGCCCACGCCCAGGTACAATCGCTTTTGAATGCAAGCCAAAGATAACTAAAGGAGGCAGTCTCATGGTTGCGGTAGAGTCCAATGAACGCGAAGCGCAATTGCGCGCCTTGATTGAAAAGATCAGCGCCTATATTGAACAATTCCACGGCGGAGCAGTGGAGTTTGTGTCGTTTGATGGCAGGAAGTTGAAGGTGCGGCTGGGGGGGGCGTGTCTGGGGTGCCCTCTTTTGCCCTCCACCCTGCACGGATGGGTGGAAGGGACAATCCACCAGTTCTTCCCTGACGTGGAGGTTGTTGGAGAGTAATGGCTTTCCAAATAATCGGGGGACTTTGGTCCGACCCTCTTACAACTTATGGAAGTTTGTTATGATAAATACCAGCCTGCCGAAGCGGACTTTCGTGTAGCGGGGCGGGTATTTATTTTTTACCTGACGCTGGGGAGTCTGCTGCAATCCCAAGCCTTTTTCACGCCTTAGCCTTTTTCCAAGCGGACGGCGTTCCGCCGCCTGCCCCAGCGCAGGTAACGCAAGCCGTTAGGCACCTTCCTGCAAAACGAAGTTCAAAAATTCGTCATCTATTGGTGTAAAATAAATTCAGATAGTCTTGATTTAGAAAATACTGGAGTAAAAAGCCATGACACTTGATGAAAAAATTCACCAATATACACAGAAACTTCCGTATTCATTTCAGGAAGAATTGTTTGATTTTGTTCAGTATTTACTTATGAAGGCTGAACAACAGGAAAAACAAGATTGGGCTTCATTATCTTTATCTTCGGCAATGTGTGATATGGAAGATGAACCAGATTTATACAGCCTTTCTGATTTACGGATAATCTTCGCATGACGCAAGACTTGAAGAAAGCAGGGCAAGTTATAGCGTTTCGGTTTCCGCAGACCGACCTTGAAAAAGGTAAGTTGCGCCCTGCGCTTTTGCTGGCAAAATTACCCAATGAATATGACGATTGGCTAACTTGTATGATTTCATCACAAACTCGCCATTATGTTTCTGGGTTTGACGAAATAGTACAAGAAAGCGATGATGATTTTGAGCAAAGTGGGCTAAAAGTTACAAGCATAATTCGAGTTGGGCGTTTAGCGGTTGTATCGGGAGAATCTTTACTCGGCGCAATAGGTCAAATTTCTGATGAGCGTTTGGAACGAGTTAAGAAACACTTGTCAGATTGGATTTCTAAAAAGTAAAGCGGGCGAGTCTGTTAAAATCCGTCAGGTCGCTTAACCAAAAACGGTGGCTAACAAAGTATGCACCTGACGTGTGGGACGCTTCGCGTGCGGCATTTTCGAGCGTTTTCCTCGCTTCGAGTTTTTCCTGCTCCCAAGCAGAGTCCACGCCCGCCCACACGCAGGTAACGTCAAACCGTTGGCACGACCCTTCAAATTGAAGTATTAACACAGCATTGCATTCAGGTATCTTATGAAAATCATTCGTGACATTTGGCAAGATTTACAAAAAAGACAAAACCTTGATGTTTATATCACGGTAATAATTGCAATCGTGGTATCAATACTCGGCATTTTCCAGATTACTAACTTAAGTGTGATTATTTCTGCCGTATTAGGAACTTTGGCTTTAGTCTCCATAAGTTTGTTGGTAAACCGTCGAGAAAATGATGAAATCCAAAAAGCAATTTCAAAAATAGAAACCAAAGGAAAACTTGCAGAATATTTTCTAAAGAGTGACGATGACGTTCCTCAAATTGCTCAACTCATCCCAAATGCACAAAAAATATATTTTCTCGGTATGAATCTTTCTACAGTAATTCAAACTACAAAATATGAGATTGAAAAAGGTTTGCATAGAGGTCTTGAGGCAAGATTTCTTCTCATGAAACCTGATGGAACTGCTATTAATCAGGCGGCATTGCGTAGCAGAAATCATGACGAAGATTACATCAACGAGATGTTAAAAATAAGTTTGTATAGCCTCGAAACAATTGCCAAGAATGTGCCAAATGGGAAATTAGAATATAGAGTTATAGATTTTCTGGCTTCATACAGCATACTTGCTATAGACCCTCATCTACCAACAGGGCGCATTTTTATTCGTATGCCCGTCTTTAAGTCTCCATCCCAAACACGTCCTCGTTTTGATTTATCATACAAAGATGATTCGATTTGGTCTAAGTTTTTTCTAGAACAATTTGAAAAGATGTGGGAAGTTTCAGAAACATATGAATCGAAAACAGAGAAGCATAGGTCAACCGCCGCCTAACAAAGCGTGTAGCAACTGTTTTGCCTGTCAGGCTTTCCACCCATGAACTTGCTATAATAAGCAGATATTCCTTATATTTGGAGGCTGCCATGCCACATCCGCTTGCAGGTCACCTTGCCCCGCGTGAACTTTTGACGAATATCCCGCGTCTTGTCTCCGCTTATTTTACTGAAAAGCCCGACCCACAGGAAGCTGCTCAGCATGTCGCCTTTGGCACTTCGGGACATCGCGGTACTTCGACGCGCGGCAACTTCAACGAGGATCACATCCTTGCGATATGCCAGGCTTTGGTCGAGTATCGCCAGCAGAACGGAATTACCGGGCCGCTGTTCATTGGCAAGGATACCCATGCGCTGTCGGAACCTGCCGAGATGACCGCCATCGAGGTCTTCGCGGCGAACGGGTTGGAGATCCGCATCTCGGACGGGTATACGCCCACGCCTGTCATCTCCCACGCCATCCTGACCTACAACCGAAACCGCACCAGCGGACTCGCCGACGGCGTGGTCATCACCCCTTCACATAACCCACCCATGGACGGCGGTTTCAAATACAACCCACCCAGCGGCGGACCCGCAGGGCCCGAAATCACGAAAGCCGTGCAGAAGCGCGCCAACAAAATTTTACATGAGAGATTGAAGGCTGTTCAACGCATCTCGTATAAAAATGCCCTCGCCGCCAGTTCCACGCAGAAGCACGAATATGCCCTGCCCTACATCCATGACTTGGGAAACGTGATCGAGATGGACAAACTGGGCGGACTGCGAATCGGTGTGGACCCGATGGGCGGCGCGGCGGTTCACATGTGGGACATCATCGCGGATGTTTATAAGCTGAACATCACCGTCGTCAATCGGGCGGTTGACCCAACCTTCTCATTCATGACCGTGGACCACGATGGCAAGATTCGCATGGACTGCTCGTCCAGGTACGCGATGGCGAGTTTGATCCGCTTGAAGGACGATTTCGACATCGCCTTCGGCAACGACCCCGATGTGGACCGTCACGGGATTGTGACTCCCTCCGTCGGGTTGATGAATCCCAATCATTATCTGGCGGCGGCGATCAACTATCTGTTCCAGAGCCGCACAGGCTGGCGGGCAGACGCGCAAATTGGCAAGACTCTCGTCTCCTCTTCGATGATTGACCGCGTGGCGAAGGCGCTGGGCCGCAAGTTGAACGAAGTCCCCGTGGGCTTCAAATGGTTCGTGGACGGACTCGTGGACGGATCCTTCGGCTTCGGCGGCGAGGAAAGCGCGGGCGCTTCGTTCCTGCGTAAGGATGGCTCGGTGTGGACGACGGACAAGGACGGCATCATCCTCAACCTGCTCGCCGCAGAGATCACTGCATTGACCGGGCGCGACCCCGGACTGCATTACATAGAGCTGGCTGAAAAATTCGGCGCGCCGGTTTACCAGCGCATCGACGCCAAAGCAGACTTGGCACAAAAGAAGGCGCTGGCACACCTTTCTCCCGAGGATGTGAAAGCCGAGACATTGGCTGGAGAAAAAATCACTGCGCGACTGACGAATGCCCCCGGCAACGGCGCATCCATCGGCGGATTGAAAGTCACCACCGAAAACGGCTGGTTTGCGGCGCGTCCATCAGGCACAGAAGACGTGTACAAGATCTATGCCGAAAGTTTTGTGGACGAGGCACACCTCAACCGCATCTTTGCCGAGGCGCAGGAAATTGTCAGCGCGGCGTTCAAGGCGGCGGGGGTGTAAGGGGTTCACGGATGAATGAAACAAAACGGGACTGCGTGCTGAACGCAGTCCCGTTTTCATCTATGTTCCAGCCAACAAAATCCACCCCTGCCCATGTGAACATGAGCATCTTACTTTTTACTTTCACCATTTAACCTCATAGGCGCAACAGCCATCTCCTCTATGCACGCAGGAAATATGCTCCACAGCACAATGCTCTTCCCCCTGCATCTCCATCAAACCCTGCATAAAGCCCACCCAGCTATTCTGACAGAGTTCTGCTTCCACCGGGTGAGTCATCTCATAAATAAAATGGCGGGGACCTTTTTGTGTGGATTTCAATTCGCCATGAGAAAACTGCAGTTTAAATAGCATTGGAAATTTTTTCGCCAGATCCAGAGGGCCATCAGCTGTCAGAGCAGAACTGTAAGTTCCCTGCGCTTCTGCCTTGGCCACGTATCGGGCCATTTTACGAGCAAACGCATTGGGATCATCACCGCCTAAAAGTTTTTTCAATGTCCCAATAAATTCTGCATACGCCCGTTGAGGGTAGGAATGGGTGGGAAGGATCGTCCCACTTAACAATGAACGGGTTCCCGGAGAGAGTGCGTCAAGGATGCGCTGCCACTCTGACCCTTCATAGTTTGCGCGCACAAAATCACGACGGTAAATAAAGCCGGTACCGGTCAATCCCTGTTCATCGTCGCTTGTTTTTATATTAAGATACCCATCAACCGTCTTCTTATCGCGCAGTTTAAACCCGGCGATGGATGTATTAAGGCTCTTTGCAAGTTCATCCAGCCCAAGGGACGCAGCCGCAACTTCGGCGACCTGTGTTCGCAATTGTTCTGTTGTGTACAAAACTTCATTTAGCTCCATGCTGCTTTCGCGGCCAATGCTGGAAATATCTTCGACCATCTTTAAAACCCGGGATGAACTGGCGGACATTTCCTCTGTGGCGGTCGCATTGTCCTCAACCACCAGTGACACGGCTTTCATATCGTTTATCAATTCGCTGGATGATGATTCCATGGTCTGGCTGGCGGCGGCGATCTCTTTGATCTGTTTCACAATACGCTCGACAGTTGCCAGAATATCACTCAGCGCCTGCCCGGCCTGATGAGACAACTCCACTCCGGCATCTACCTCCTGGGAGCTTAACCTCATCGCCTTGATGGCTTGGTCAACGGTTTGTTGCAATTCTTTGATCAGACCGTTTATTTCCTTTGTGGCGGTAGCCGATTTCTCGGCCAACTTACGAACCTCCACTGCTACAACTGCAAATCCCTTGCCCTGTTCTCCAGCCCGGGCAGCCTCAATCGCCGCATTCAGCGCCAAAAGGTTGGTTTGTTCGGCAAACTCCTCAATGGTCTTGACAATTTTGCCGATCTGCTGGGAGTGTTGTTCCACCTGGACAACATTTTGTTCCGCTATATCCACCTTCTCTTTGATGGTTTGCATTCGCAGAATATTGGCTTGAACCGCTGAACTGCTTTGTTGGGTGGAGCGTGCCGCTTCAGTTGCTGCATTTGCCCCCGCCTTGCCGTTGTTTGCCACCATGTGAATAGACTCTATGATCCGGTTCGCCATTTCCGCCGCCCGGTCGATCGCGTCCGATTGCGCCTTGGCGCCGCGGGCGACATCATCAACGGTATGCGACATTAATTCGATTGTGCTGGTTGTAACTTTGGAGTTATCAGCTTGTTGAGCAATGCCAGTGGCAATCTGGCGGAATGTGGCAAGCATTTTGGCAATCGACTGTTCATTCTGGACGGCGGTGGCGGAAAATTCATTGGACGACACACCGATACCGGCAGCATTATCGTTGATCTGTTGGATCAGGTCGTGCAGGCGGGTGAGCATACGGGAGAAAGCCCCCCCCAACAGATCGTTTTTAGATTTCGGTTCGAACTGTACGGATAAATCTCCTTCAAGAATGCACTCTGTAATTGCAGACTTTTCGCCCATGTAGTCAGATATATGGCGATAGGTATCTGCCAATTGACCAATTTCGTCCGCTCTTTTTAGGGGAAGGGTTTGGGCAAAATCCCCGCCTGCCAGATGCAACCCAGCCTGGTTTATTTCCATCAAATGTCCCGCTGCCTTGTGAACAAAAAACCAACTTGCCACAACGAGTATTATTGCGGCAAATATCATTGCAATACCCATTTGCCAGACCACCCTACCCTGCATGGACTGGGGCAAAGCGGGGAGGAGGAATTTGATCATGTAGGCGGCCAATCCGCCGCCAAGCAAAATCAATATGCCTGTCAACAACAAAACCGTCTCTCCCTCCAGACTCCCGAAAAACCACTTCTTGATTTTTTGATTCATGGATAATATCCTTTGGGTTGTCAGTTTCGCATCCCCATTTTAATGGCGCAGCATAAATGGATTAATAAAATCTGCATAAAATCTACCTCTAATTACTATAAAATTTGTAGACGTAGAATCAAAACAGGGCTGTGTTCATCGCACAGTCCTGTTTTACTTTGTGATTCAACCGCCCCCTCCCAGACCTTCGCGCCCTTTGTTCCCTTTGTCGTAAATCTTTCCTAATCCACCGTCAACGTCTTCGACAAATTCCTCGGGAAATCGGGATCAAACCCGCGCATCACGCTCATGTGATACGAGAGCAATTGCAGCGGCAGGACGGCGAGCAGGGCGTTGACCTGCGGGTCGGACTTGGGGATGACGACCAGGTCGTCACCGTTGGCGCGCAGGCGGGAGTCCTCTTCCGCGACGACAATGGTGCGCGCGCCGCGCACTTTGACCTCGTTGATCCCGCTGATGATGAGCGGCACATCGTTCGGCCCCGCGACAAAGACAATCGGGAATCCCTTGCTCACCGCGGAGAGCGGTCCGTGCTTGAACTCGGTCGAGAGCATCCCTTCGCAATGGGCGTAGGTGATCTCCTTCAACTTCAACGCGCCTTCGAGGGCAATCGGGTAGGTCGTGCCGTAGCCGAGGCAGTACATGTCGTTCCACTCGTTGATGTCTTTGGCAATCGCTTCGATCTGCGGGGCGACCATCTCAATCGTCTGCTCCATCAGGTCGGGGATGTGCTCCAGGTCTTTGGTGCTCTTCCCCGCCATGCGATACGCCAGGTACAAAAACGTCACCACCTGATTGGTGAAGGTCTTCGTGGCTGGCACGCTGATTTCGTAGCCGCAGCACAAGGGTAGACAAAACGAGGTGGCTCTCGTCAGCGTGGA